>NZ_JBHVGB010000006.1:0-79291 GCF_042801335.1 Nocardioides sp. NPDC057577
TGCCGGGCGGCGTACGTCCTTCTTCTGTTGGTTGATCGGCTACTGGTCGACGCCGACCTCACCCTCGGGGGCGAACGCGTCCTCGTCGAGCCGGGTCGAGCCCGGGCCCTCGCCCGGCTCCGGGGGCAGGCCGGTCGACGGCTTCTGCTCCGGGGCCTCGTCACCGCCGAAGGCGATCGCACCGATGGCGCCACCCAGAAGGAGGCCCAGCAGCAGAGCACCGGCGGCGACGATGATCAGAACCCGCTGGCTGTACGCCCGCGCATCCACCGGCGTTTCGGCCGGCTTCTCGGTCGTGGTCACGCGAGCACCCGGTACTGGATGCCGACCGAGTACTTCCACACGTCGTAGCGCGAGCTCGACTGGAGGCCCGAGACCCACCACAGCGACGGGCAGTACTGCGTCGACCGACGATCGGCGATCAGCCCGTTCGGCGTGGAGACCGATGCCATCGTCTTCCACTGCACGGAGTTGCCGAACTGGTGGCGCTGCGCCAGCGTCCAGTCGCCGGACGTCTGCGGCCTGTAGACGTGGGTCACGAGGTAGACGTTCTTGGTGTAGCCCTTCGGCCGTCCGCCGTAGTGCTTCAGCGAGAGGTTGCGGTAGTTCCCGTCGAACGACCTGGGCAGGCACGTGACGCTGTCGGTGATCACCCGCGACTTGGCGGTGTCGCCGCCTCGACACTTGACGTTGGAGCGGTAGCCGCGCGAGCCCGCCCAGTCGCTGCGCGCCGGCGCCTTGAGGGTCGAGCAGGAGCCGACGTACTTCTGATCCAGCGCATCCTTGGCGGTGACCTTCTTGTAGTAGGTCTTCCAGACCAGCTTCTTCCAGGAGACGACGACCGTGGTCGTCTTCGTGGTCGAGTTACCGACACCGTCCGTCACGGTCGCCTGGATCGTGTAGGTCCCAGCCGGGACTCGCCGGCCCGAGGCGTCCAAACCGTTCCAGTACACCGTCTTCTCGTACTCGACACCCTCGCGCCCGCTCCACTCGAGCTGGCCGGAGCCCATCGTCCTCAGCACTGCGCCGTCATGCCGAAGGACCTTCACGTTGTATCGGGGCGTGTGCGGCGCATAGATCACACGCTCATCGACACCGTAGATCCACACGCTGAAGCGGTCGCGATACCCATCCGTCGCCGGATAGAAGCCGCTGGCACTGCGCTTCCACAAGAACGTGGGCACAGTGTTGTCGAGGGTGAAGAAGGAATGGCCGCCTCCAGTGCCGAGCGCGCCATCCGAAAGGCGCTTCACTGTGACCTTCACGCTGTAGACACCGTCCGGGAGCGACGAGGGAGCCTCGAGAGCGAGGGTGGCCCTGCCCGTCCCGTCGAGCGTCGTCGCGATCGGATCCGACGGTTCACCGAGCGTGACCCGGTCGTAGTAGTCCCACCACTGCCACGACAGCTCCACGGATGCCGACGGGCTCTGGTCCACCTCCACCTCGACCGAGAAGGCATTCCCGGCGCGCATCACGCCGGCGCCGTTCAGGGTGCTTCGCACCGACAGTGTGGGTGCTGGTTCCGGGTCCAGAGCCGGCGTGTCGGTCTCCGTCGGGTCGCTGGTCGGGTCCGTGGGGTCCGTGGGGTCCGCCGGGTCCGTGGGGTCCGCCGGGTCCGTGGGTTGCGGGTCCGCCGCCGGATCGACGGTCGCAGTCGATGTGGGGTCGGGCTGCGGTTCGGTCGTGGCGAACGCCGGCACCGCCGGCACGATCAGGGCGACGGCAGCAGCCGCCACCAGTGCGCGGACGCGCATCTGTGGTTCCTCCGAGTCACTTACCCGAGATGGTCTTGGGGTCGCTTCGCTGCCAGAGAACGCGAGGCGGGCCGAGATGGCTGACGGAACCTATACCCCGGGGGCCACCCTCAGCACAGTTATTTACCGCCGTGTTACCGACCCGGCGACAGCGATGAGACATCTGGGCTAGCCTGATCGTAGGATTGTCTGACAATCAGATGATCCTGCTCAGATCACCGAGAACGCCCCACGAGATGGAGGAGTGCGATGACCCTGCTCAACGAGGCTCAGGCCACCGCTGCGACCAGCCTGACCCCCACCGCCTTCGCGGCCGCCGAGGCGCACTCCGCGCACAACTACCACCCCCTCGAGGTGGTGATCAGCCACGCCGAGGGCGCCTGGGTGACCGACGTCGACGGTCGCCGCTGCCTCGACATGCTGGCCGGCTACAGCGCGTTGAACTTCGGGCACGGCCACCCGGCTCTGCTGTCCGCGGCCCGTGAGCAGCTCGACAAGGTCACCCTGACCTCGCGTGCGTTCGTGCACGACCAGTTCGCCGAGTTCACCGCCCGCCTCGCCGCGATGTGCGGCAAGGACATGGTGCTGCCGATGAACACCGGCGCCGAGGCCGTCGAGACCGCGATCAAGGTCGCCCGCAAGTGGGGCTACGACGTCAAGGGTGTCCCCGCCGACCGAGCCGAGATCATCGTGATGGCCGGCAACTTCCACGGCCGCACCACCACGATCGTCGGCTTCTCCGACGACGCCGACGCGCGCGACGGCTTCGGCCCGTTCGCCCCCGGCTTCGTGATGGTCCCCTACGCCGACCTCGCCGCGATCGAGGCCGCCATCACCCCCAACACGGTGGCCGTCCTGGTCGAGCCGATCCAGGGCGAGTCCGGCGTCGTGATCCCCGGCGACGACTTCCTGATCGGGCTGCGCGAGGTCTGCACCCGCGAGAACGTGCTCTTCGCGGCCGATGAGATCCAGGCCGGCCTCGGCCGCACCGGCTACACCTTCGCCTGCGACCACGCCGGCGTGAAGCCGGACATGTACATCCTCGGCAAGGCGCTCGGCGGCGGCATCGTCCCGGTCTCGGCGGTCGTCGCCGACCGCGATGTGCTCGGCGTGATCGGCCCCGGTCAGCACGGCTCCACCTTCGGTGGCAACCCGCTCGCCTGCGCCGTCGGCACTGCAGTCATCGAGCTGCTCGAGACCGGCGAGTTCCAGGCCCGCGCCGAGGCGCTCGGCCAGGTCCTGCGCGACCGGCTCCTGGCGATGGTCGGCAAGGGCATCGTCGGCTTCCGCTCCCGCGGTCTGTGGGCCGGCGTCGACATCGACCCCGCCATCGGCACCGGTCGCGAGATCTGCGAGCGCCTCCTGGCCCGCGGCGTACTCGCCAAGGACACCCACGGCTCCACCATCCGCCTCGCGCCGCCGCTGGTGATCGCCGAGGACGACCTCCACTGGGCGCTCGACCAGCTCGAGGCCGCTGTCTCCGAGTAGGCCCCGGACTCCATGTAACACGTCGTTCGACGTACTGGTCGCCCTGATGAAACGACCGGAAAGTACGTCGAACGACGTGTTACTCGTCCGCTAGCCGTCGAGCGCGGCGAGGTCGTCGATGAGCTCGTTCGACGCGGCGGCGGACAGCTCCTGCAGCCCGCGGATCAGCTCGGTGCAGGACGCCGTATGTTGGTCCGGCGTCATCGTGACCCGGCTCAGGTTGCCCGTGATCAGGACCTGGTTGACCGCCCGTTGCGCGGGAATCCCGACGGCTCCGTCGGTGGCTGTGTTGATGGTGATCTGGTCGAGGGAGTCGCGCTGAGGTTCCGAGCTCGACGTGTAGAGCGCCGAGAGCGACAGGCGCCACTCAGCCTCGGCCCGAGCAAGCTCGGCGAACTCCTCCTTGCTGAGAGAATCCGCGTCCGCAGCGCCCGCATGCTGCATGGCCTCACGCTTGGCGAGTGCCGTCACCATGATGTTCCGCTGCGTGCCGAGTGTCCGGAAGGCGGGGCCCAGGTGACCGAGCGCCTCGATCTCGTCGTCGATCTCGGCGTCACCGACATACGGCACGAGCGTCGGGATCGCGAGGAGGTCGTTGGAGATTACCGACAAGGCCAGCACTCCCTGCAGCCGAGTCTCCTTCGTACGGGCCATGGATCGCGTCTCCGGTAGGGCGGCCAACGACTGCTGGATCTCGGAGGCGAGCTCAGCGAGCTCCTGGTCCCCGCCGTCGATCTGCTCCGCCTTCGCGGTCCAGGTCGAGATGGCCTCGTCGGTCGCCTCCTGCACCGGCTTCATCACCACGTCAGGGACGCCCGCGAGGATGGCGTCGCGCTCGAAGATCAGGTTGATCGCCAGGTCGAAAGTGCTCGGCAGCACCTGCGCGACCGACTCCGCCCGACCTACGGACGAGGTCGACGTCGCGGTCGGGGACTCCGCCGGATCGGTGGCCCGGTCCTCGACGAGGGGCCGCAGCGCCACCCCGGCGATGCCGATGATCCCGACCGCCAGAACTGTCCCAGCGGTGGCGACGAGGCGAGCTCTGAGCGCGCGGCGGCGGCCGCGGCGTACGTCCCCGGGGAGGTCCGGGCGCGGGACCGGAGCGGCGGCGCCGATGCGGTGGAGGCGATCGGCCAGCAAGGTGTCGTCATCGAAGGTGTTCATCGCCGGCCTCCTCGGGCAGCGTCGGTGGCAGCGTCGGGGGTGGAGCCGGGACGGAGGGCCAGGCGAAGATTGGCCAGAGCGACTGCCGTCTGGCTCTTGACCGTCCCCACGGCGATACCGAGGTCGGCGGCGGTCTCCTCGACCGACAGACCCCAGTAGTGTCGAAGCACCACAACCCTTCGCTGACCTGCCGGAAGGGATCGCAGCGCGGTCCAGAGCTCGTCGAGGTCCTCGGCACCGAGACCGACGGGCGCCGGTCGGTCCGAGACCTCGCCGGCGCGCTCGCGCCGCCACGGGCGGCGACCCTCGTCCAGATGGCTGTTGACCAGCACGCGGCGTACGTAGGCATCGACGCTGTCGGCCTTCCGCACCCGCCGCCACGCCGCGTACACCTTCGACAGCGTCAGCTGCACGATGTCCTCGGCGCGATGCTCGTCACCGCACAGCAGGTAGGCCGCGCGATAAAGGTGTGCGCGTCTCTCCCTGACGTAGGCGGTGAACTCCTCGTCCCTGCTCAACGTCTCTCCTCCTCCGGTTCCAACCCCCGACGCCCTACTGACGTAGTCGGTCGCCGATCGGTTGGGGTCGCGTGGATGTTCGCGGGTCGCCGTCAGAGACGCCTGACACTCAGCCCTGCGGCTGCCACCTTTGGTCGAGTACGAAGTCGATGGCGCGGTCGACCGAGATCGCGCCGTCGCCGTACACGCTGACGGTGTAGACAGGACCCTGGAAGACGACGAGGTTCACCGGATCAGCGGGCTTGCCCATCCAGCGGCGCTTCTTGCCGAGCCCGATGAAGACCTCGTTGCCGTCGACTGTGCGGATGATGCAGCGCTTGAAACTGTGGCGAAGGCACGCCTTGTCCGGCTGGATCGGGCTGATCGTCTCCTCCAACCGCACCTCGGCCACTCCCGGCTCCCCCATGGAGATACCTTCCAACGAGTCCTTCTTGATGTCGGTCAGCACGACGTACGACTCGTGGTCGAAGCGCATCGGCGTGCTGTTGTACGACTTCGCCGGGGTTCCGGGCGGGATCAGCGATTTCAGCGCTGTCCTGCCCAGCTCCTTCGCGTCGACCGCAGGCGGCAGATTCAGCTCCGGGACGACCAGCCGGGGGTCGGCTGCGGCCGCCATGACCTCCTTCTCCCCGAGGTCGACACCGGAGACGGGGATCGTCGAGTTGTTGCCGAACAGTGAGTCGAGCGTGATCGCGACGACCGTCCCATCGGACCGCTCGACGGCATAGGTGCGAGCGCCGTCGTGCGTCGCGATTCTCGCCACCTTCGCCCCTGGGTGGTTGACGTCCTCACAGGCCCAACCAGGGTCGCCGCACGGGAGGCCGACTCCATCCCAACCGGACCCGACGGACAGCTGAACCATCCCGAGACCGTCCTCGCCCTCGACGGTCCACCCCAGCTTCGTACCGATGGAGCGCCCACTGCCGGCGTGACCGCCCTGCATGTTGGAGACAGTCTTCTCGAGATGCTCGCCGCTGGGATCCAGGTGCTCGGCGAGGACGTCTCGGTACTTCTGAAGCACTGGGATGTCGCGAGCCCACGTGACTCCATGGCCGTTGAAGGCCGCCGGCCACAGCCCCGTGGCGTCGTCCCCGGGGGCCTTCACCGGCGCTACCACCCGGTCGGGCACCGGCGACGGCTTCCCCGAGGTCTCCCCTGGACCTGCGATCTGCTTGTCGCCCCTCAGCAACGGCGCTCCCTGGGCGACCACGACGCCACCGACCGCCATGACCCCCACCGCGGCGACAGCAGCGATGGGCACCATCCACTTCTTCGTACGACTCTCCCGGGAGATTGCCTGCATCAGCTCCGCCTCTCGCCGCGCCTTCACATGGGGGCGCAGACTGCGTTCAGGAATTCCGGTCATCACTTCTCCCCCTCATCCATCAGCGCGGCGACCCGCTTGCGTGCACGGGAGAGCCGGCTACGTACGGTCCCGACGGGGATGTCGAGAGCCTGGGCGACCTGCAGATACGTGAGCCCGTCCCAGGCGACGAGCATCAAGATCTGCCGATCCCGACGGCTGAGCCGGTCGACAGCCACGAGGAGCTCGGACATCCGGCTCTCCTCGTCGAGGCGTCGTGCGACTCCGTCCGCGTGGTCCTCAGCGTCGACGAGCCTCACGAGCTGCAGCCTGCCGGCCAGCGCTCGCTGCCGACGGGCGCCACGGGCGGCGTTGCGACAGACGTTCTCGGCGACCGTGTAGAGCCATGGCATCAGCGAGCCGCCGTACGCCACCGCCCGCTCGCGCGCCCGCCAGACCTCCAGGAACACCTGGGACATCACATCCTCGGCGAGATTCCACGAAGCCACACGACGGAAGCAGAAGTTGTAGACCGGGTCCGCATAGCGGCCGAACAGCTCTGCCATCGCCTCGTGGTCGCCCCGACGAAGACGCTCCGCCAGAACGGTGTCGTCCTCGGTCATCACGAGCCCGGAGCTCTGGACCTCACTACCCTTCACGCACCCTCTATGTCCGGTAGGCGGAGAGGAGTTCCCACTCCAAACGTGCCGCCGGAGCATAGCGAACACCTACCCGGGTGCGGACCAGGCTCGTGTAACACGTCGTTCGTAGCACTACTCGCCCTATCGGAACGACCGGATAGTCCTACGAACGACGTGTTACAGCTCCCCCGGGCCCAGCAGCCCCAGCAACTGCGGGAGCGATCCGGCCAACAGCCCCAGCAGGTTCTCGCGGCTCAACCCCGCGGGGTCGGCCTTCCACGAGAGCACCAGCTCCTCGGACATGGCCAGCCACCCCCTGACGATCAGCCGTGCGGCGGGCGTGTCCTCGACGAAGTCGGCGCCGGCGTCGAAGATCCGGAGCCCGAGCGCGCCGAAGGCCTCGTCGTAGATCTCGCGCAGGACCGGGTCGCTCGCGGCGCCGCGGACCATCGAGACGTACCCCTCGTAGTTGGCGTCGACGAAGTCCACATAGGCGGTCATCGACGCCAGCAGGCGCTCGACCGGCTCCCCCTTCGAGGGCGGGGCGGTCTGGGCGACGAGGGCGTCGGCGGCGCGGCGTACGACCGCCTCACGGAAGGCCATCTTGTCGCCGAAGTAGTGGTAGAGCAGCCCGCGCGAGATGCCGGCCTCACGTGCCACCACGTCGATGGAGATCTCGTCGAGGGAGTGGTGTGCGAAGAGGCGAATGCCCAGGTCGAGCAGCTGCTCGCGGCGCTGCTCGGGCGTCAGTCTCGTCCGTCGGCTCATGCCATCCATTCTATTGACACCTGTTCAATAGGCAAGCCATACTCGAAGTATGACCACTGCTGACCTCACCCATGTCGACCACCTGATCGTCGGTGCCGGCTTCGGAGGCCTGTGCGCGGCGATCAAGCTCGAGGAGGACGGCGAGCGCGACTTCGTCGTCATCGAGAAGGGCTCCGGCGTCGGCGGCACCTGGCGCGACAACACCTACCCCGGCGCCGCCTGCGACGTCCCCAGCCAGCTCTACAGCTACTCCTTCGCGCTCAACCCCGACTGGTCGATGAGCTTCTCGCCGCAGCCGGAGATCGAGGCGTACATCAAGAAGGTCGCCGAGAAGTCCGGCACCTTGGACCGCTTCGTCTTCGACACCGCGATGACCGCCGCGACCTGGGACGAGACCCAGCAGCGCTGGCTCGTCGAGACCGAGGGGATCAACGGCAGGAAGACGTACGCTGCGACCACCGTCATCGCCGGCCCCGGCGCGCTCTCCGAGCCCAAGCTCCCGGACATCGCGGGCATCGAAGGCTTCCAGGGCGAGATCTTCCACTCCGCGCAGTGGAACCACGACGTCGACCTCACCGGCAAGCGCGTCGCCGTGATCGGCACCGGTGCCAGCTCGATCCAGATCGTCCCGGAGATCCAGAAGAAGGCCGCTCGCCTCGACGTCTACCAGCGCACCGCGCCCTGGGTCCTCCCCCGCAACGAGCACCGCTACACCAAGCTCGAGAAAGCCGCCTTCCGCCACGTCCCCGGCGTCCAGCGGCTCGCCCGCGCGGCGGTCTACTGGGGCCTCGAGGTCCGCGTGCTCGGCCTCGCCGTGCAGCCCAAGCTCACCCTGGCCCACCAGTTGATGGCGCAGAACAACATCCGTCGCGGCATCAAGGACCCCGAGCTGCGCCGCAAGGTCACCCCGGACTACACGCTCGGCTGCAAGCGCACGCTGATCTCCAACGCCTACTACCCGGCGCTGGCCGCCGACAACGTCGACCTGATCACCGACGGCATCGCCCGGGTGAGCGAGAACGCGATCGTCGCCAAGGACGGCACCAGCCGCGAGATCGACGTCCTCGTCGTGGCGACCGGCTTCTACACCACCGACCTGCCGATCGCCCATGCCATCACGGGCAGCAAGGGCCGCAGCATGGCCGAGCGGTTCGCGGAGGTCGGGATGAGCGCCTACAAGGGCACCACGGTCCCGGAGTTCCCCAACCTCTTCTTCGTGGTCGGCCCGAACACCGGCCTGGGCCACTCCTCGATGGTCTACATGATCGAGTCGCAGGTGGCCTACATCCGCGACGCGATCCGCACCATGCGCACCAACTCCTACGCCACCGTCGAACCCACCGAGGACGCCACCTCCGCCTGGAACGACGACCTGCAGCGCAAGATGGACAACACCGTCTGGTCCGAGGGTGGATGCGCGTCGTGGTATCTCGACGAGCACGGTCGCAACACCACCCTGTGGCCGAGCTTCACGTTCCTTTTCCGCCACCTGACCAGCAAGTTCGACGTCGACAAGTACGCCGTCACCGCCGCCACGGCCCCGACCACGACCCAGGAGAGTGTCCCCGCATGAAGTCCTTCGACGACAAGGTAGTCGTACTCACCGGAGCCGGCTCCGGGATCGGCCGCGCCCTCGCGGTCAACCTCGCCGGCCGTAGCGCCCGGCTCGCGCTCTCCGACGTCAACGAGGCCGGTCTGGCCGAGACCGTCGAGCTCGCCAAGCAGGCCGGAGCCCGTGAGATCAAGTCGGACCTTCTCGACGTCGCCGACCGCGAGGCCTTCAAGACGTACGCCGAGGGCATCATCGCCCACTTCGGTCAGGTCAACCTGGTGATCAACAACGCCGGCGTCGCGCTGTCGGGTCGGGTCAACGACCTCGACTGGGAGGACATCGACTGGATCATGGGCATCGACTGGTGGGGCGTCGTGCACGGCACGAAGTTCTTCCTCCCGGCCCTGATCGAGTCCGGCGACGGGCACATCGTGAACATCTCCTCGCTCTTCGGGCTGGTCTCGATGCCCGACCAGGCCTTCTACAACGCTGCGAAGTACGCCGTGCGCGGCTTCACCGAGGCGCTGCGCGAGGAGATGCTGATCGACGGCCACAACGTCGGCGTCACCTCGGTCCACCCCGGCGGCATCAAGACCGCGGTCGCCCGCAGCGCTCGCGTCTCGGCCAAGGACGACCAGGCCGCGACCGCGAAGTTCTTCGACGAGAAGCTCGCCAAGATGGAGCCGGCGCGCGCCGCCGAGATCATCGTCAAGGGCATCGAGAAGAAGCAGGCCCGCGTGCTGGTCGGCCTCGACGCCCACGTGATCCACAACTTCGGCAAGTTCACCGGCTCGCGCTACCAGGACCTCATCGCGCTGGGGGCCAAGTACGTGATGCCGAAGAAGCAGGGCTGAGGCAGACTGACGCCATGCGCTTCGAGGCCGGTCACCCTGTTCGTGTCGAGTTCACGAAATGGGGTGGCCGGCCTCATTGGTCCTTCGCGGGCCTCTACCTCGGCGAGGACGAGCACGGCGAGTGGATCGGCCACCCGATCGGCACCGAGTTCGCCCGCCCCGGTCATGGCTGGGTCGCCGACTGGGAGTCGGTCAGCCTGGTCCCCCACCACGACGCGGCTCACTTCCCGGCGTTCAACCGGCCTAACGATCGGGTGAGCTCGCAGATATATGTCGACATGTGCACCCCGCCGGTATGGCAGGACTCGACGGTCACCTGCATCGACCTGGACCTCGACGTGGTGAAGAAGTTCGACGGCTCGGTCTACATCGACGACGAGGACGAGTTCGAGCACCACCAGCTCGAGTACGGCTACCCGCCCGAGATCATCTCCATGACCGAGGGCTCCGCCGAGCGCGTCTTCCTCGCGGTCAAGGAGAGCCAGGCGCCGTACGACACGACCCCCGAGCGCTGGTTCGAGGTGCTGGGCGGCCTATGAGTCGGTCTCGACAGCAGGCACCGGGGTGGCCCTGTCGGCCCTGTCCTTCCGCAGCGGACCGACGAGGCGCGGCCCGGACAGGCGCGTCTCGATCCGCCACGACCGGCGACTGAGCGGCTGGGCGATGAACTCGCCCAGGTAGACGCCGGAGGCGAGGGCGAGCGCGACCGACGCCGCGGTGAAGAGGGCGACCAGGCCTACCGAGGTGGTCTCGGGCGTCTCCTGGGCGAGCATCGTGAGACCGCGGTAGATCGAGTAGCCCGGCAGGAACGGCACGACCGACGAGACCACGACGACCAGCGGCGGCACCTTCAGCCGGGTGGCGACCGAGTAGGCGACCAGACCGATGAAGAGGGCCGCCACGGCCACCCGCCACGTACGCCCGACGTCGCCGGGTACGACGATCGAGAGGATCACGGCGATGGCGGCGATGACCGCGATCGGTGCCAGCGTCCGCTTGGGTGCGTACGCCGCGTAGGCGAAGGCGGCGGCGCCGACCGCACCACCGACGCTGGCCAGGGTGATCGACTGCAGCGAGGTGACGCTGCTCGTCACCGCGCCGTGGATCGGCACCCCGACCGCACCTGCGAAGACCAGGCCGCCGGTGACGCCGGCGATGATCCCGGCCGTGGAGACCAGTGCCTCCATGATCCGGGCGCTGGCGGTGACGTGGAACCCGGTCAGGGCGTCCTGGAGGGCACCCATGAAGCTGATCCCGGCCAGCATCACGGTGATGTTGGCGGCGATCGAGGTGGAGACGTCGAGGTCCAGCGGCAGCGCCGCGGCGATGACCGCGAGCAGCGTGGCCAGGCCCGCACCGGCGACCTGCATGTAGAAGAGCGGCAGTCGCCAGCGGCGGTGGAGGAAGTGCTGCAGCTGGTCGATCGCGGCTCCGGAGATGAAGGCGAGGATGATCACGCGGAGCTCACCGCCGACGTAGACGGTGAACGCGGCGGCCATCACCGCCATGCCGAGCGTCACCGCCCAGCGCGGCCGGCGGTGGCCGCCGGAGATGATGCGGCCCAGCGCGATCCGGGCGCCCTGGAGATCCACCTCGTCGCGTACGACCTGGCGGACCAGATGGTCGACGGCGGTGAGGTGGTCGTAGTCGATGGTGCGGTTCTTGACCTGGCGGGTGGTGTGCACCGGGATCGCCTCGGGGTCGGCCTGATAGCTCATCGAGAGACTGGTGTACGTGACGTCGACCTCGGCCTCGCGAAGGCCCAGATGTTGGGCGAGCGACCTCATCGTCGCGGTCACGTCAGCGGCCCCGGCGCCGGTCGAGATCAGCAGCTCACCGACGCGGAGGCAGAAGTCCAGAGTCAGGTTCACCTCACGCGCGTCCACCGGGCAAATGGTGCCATCGGGCTGGTGAACGACAGGCATTCACGATGCTCGACAAACGGGCCCGTGCAAGGAACGCTCAATACATGCGGATCGACTTCCACCCCTCCCCCCGACCGACGCTCGGCGTCGAGTGGGAGCTCGCGCTCGTCGACCGCGAGACCCGGGATCTGGTCAACGTCGCGGACCATCTCTTCGCTCGGGCCAAGCCCCGGGTTCCCCATCCCGGGCGGATCCACAGGGAGCTGCTGCGCAACACCGTCGAGGTCGTCACCGGGATCTGCGGGACGGTCGAGGAGGCCATGGACCAGATCCGTGAGACGACAGTCGGCGTGGTCAGCGCCGGTGACGATCTCGGCGTGGATCTCTTCGGCGCGGGGACCCATCCGTTCGCGTCGTGGACCACTCAGGAGCTGTCCGCGGGGCATCGCTACGAGGAGCTGATCAACCGCACCCAGTGGTGGGGGCGACAGATGCTGATCTGGGGCGTGCACGTACACGTCGGGATGCCGGAGCGGGACCGGCTGCTCCCGGTCCTCAACGGGCTGCTGACCTACTACCCCCACTTCCAGGCACTGTCGGCCTCCTCACCGATCTGGGCTGGCATGGACACCGGCTACGCCTCCAACCGGGCGCTGATGTTCCAGCAGCTGCCGACCGCCGGGCTGCCGTTCCAGTTCGCGACGTGGCAGGAGTTCGAGGCGTACGTCTCGGACCAGACGGTCACCGGCGTGATCGAGGACATCAGCGAGATCCGCTGGGACATCCGGCCCTCGCCCCGGATCGGCACCATCGAGAACCGGATCTGCGACGGGGTCTCCACGGTCCAGGAGCTGGCCGCCATCGCCGCTCTGGCCCACTGTCTCTGTGTCGACCTGGACTCCCGGGTGGCGGCCGGCGAGCCGGTCGTGACGATGCCGCCGTGGCACGTCCAGGAGAACAAGTGGCGCGCCGCCCGCTACGGCCTGGACGCGATCGTGATCCTCAACGACGCCTCCGAGGAGCGACTGGTCACCGAGGACCTCGCCGATCTGCTGGTGCGTCTGGAGCCGGTGGCCGCCCGGCTGGGCTGCGAGAAGGAGCTCGCCGGCGTGCACGACATCATTCACAAGGGTGCCTCCTACCAGCGACAACGCGCCATCGCGGCCTCCACCGAGGGCGATCTGGTCGCGGTCGTCGACTCGGTCGTACGCGACCTGCGCGGGTCGCTCTAGCGGGATGCCGACCGAGGTACCTCGGTCGAGCGTCACTCTCCTCGTGGAGTTCCCCGAGGGGAGTACGCGTTCACCGAGTTACCTCGGTGAGCATTCAGCGTGACGGCAGCGGCGGCAGGGCGTCGGTCGCCTCGAACTGCCCCATCCCGGTGACCCCGAGCAGGTCGACGATGATCGACCTGATCTGGACGAGGATGACCTCGGCGTTGAGCGATTCCGTACGCTCCACCTCGGCCGAGTGCTCGCCGACCGCCAGCAGCACCGACCTGGCCTCCTGGCTCAGTCCGTCCGGGCCGAGGCCGGCGGCGAGCTCGGCCTCGACGACGTCGACGGCATCGGCGAGCCCGAAGGCGAGCTGGTAGTAGCTCTCCGGCACGACGTCGCCGCGGTAGGCGGACACCGCCGCCCGCCGCACCAGTACGCGGGTGCTACGCAGCGCGCGGTCGAGCGGCTCGACGAGCTCGGCCATCCGGTGCACGTGGCTGCGATGTCGGAACCGGAACGGCGAGACGGCCAGCACCGACATGCCCTCGTCGGACGCGTCCTGCAGCTCGCGAATCAGCGGGTCGGTGGCGCGCGCGTCGGCGAGCACCTTGAGCCCGTGGACTGCGTCCGCATCGAGCATCACCTGGCCGGCGGCGCGCAGCAGCGAGGCGATCTTCTTGGCGACCACGGCCGCCTGCTCGCCGGGCCGCCGCAGCGGCGCGGCAGGCACGATCGAGGCGGCCACCAGCGCGACCGCACCACCGATCAGCGCGTCGGTCCAGCGCGTGAACGCCGCGCCGGGCGTCGGCAGCAGGCCCATGACGAAGATCGACTGCACCGCGGCCTGGTTGCGGAAGACCTGACCCGAGGAGATGAAGATCCCGACGGCCATGGCCATCGCGACCACCAGGGTCATCTGCCAGGCACCCTCGCCGATGACCTGCACCACGATGTCGCCCAGGAAGACCCCGAGCGCCACCCCGATGGTCACCTCGGTCACTCGCCGCAGCCGCTGGCCGTAGGAGGTGCCGAGGCTGACCACCGCGGCGATCGGCGCGAAGACGGGTTGCACGTGGCCGAGCAGGGAGGCCGCGATGAACCAGGCCACCCCGGCTGCCGCGGCGGCCTGCAGCACGTGCCAGCGCTTCGACTTCAGCCGCGCCAGCCGGCGACGTACGTCGGACTCCACCTGCTCACGTGTGACTCGCGGAGCAGTGAACGCCATGTCGCAGATCCTAGGCCAGCCGAGTCCTCAGTTGTGGCGGCCGAATCGGTCGTTCTGGCGAATGAGATCGGGATCTCGTACGCCATTTCCACCGATTCGGCCGCCACTTCTGCGGAGTCGGCCGGGGAAGGTCAGCGGGCGAGGGTGACCGAGACGGTCTGGCTGCCGCAGCCGTTGGCGGAGGTGAGGTTGGTGAGCGCCGACTTCTCGGTGCTGTCGACGGAGAGGCCCCAGCGGATCTTCACCGAGACGTACTCCTTCAGGTAGCGGCACTTCTGCAGGTCGGGCATCCACTCGGCGGGGTCGGCGTCGGACTTCTCCTGGTTCTCGTTGTCGGTGACGCCGACGAGGGAGCCGTAGTAGCCGAGGTCGTTGGCGTAGTTCTTGCGCTCGGTCGAGGTCCAGGTGCGGGCTCCGGAGTCCCAGGCCTCCGCGAGCGGGACCATGTGGTCGATGTCGATGTCGCTCGTGGCGGTCCAGGAGACGCCGTCGTAGTAGGAGTACCAGCGGCCGCCCGACAGCGAGCAGCTGGAGCCGACCGTGGGGGCCTCCTCGGCCTCCGCGATCAGCACCTCGTTGCGGGTGTTGCAGCCGTCGCCGTCGGCGTCGATCCAGTGCTGGAAGAGGTCACGGTTGTAGCCGGTGCGGTTCTCGGCCGCGACCGGGAGGTCGCCGATGGCGGTCGAGAGCGACTGGGAGTAGGACTCGGCGTGTGCTGCCGCCGGAATCGTGAGCGGCACGAGGGCGCCGCAGGCAAGGATGAACAGTCCACGGAGGTTCATGGGGGTCTCCCGAGGTGAGGTGTTCGGTCGCCCCCAGACGATGCCGCGTTTTACGCGCCCCATGTAACCCGGTTACCAGATGTTGCAAGAAGTTCACCCAGGATCACGCCGAGATGAACGGCTCCGTCAGGTGCGGCGTCGCCAGGTGCAGCGTGGTCGCGGTGTCGCGGCTGAGCATGCGCTCCCTCGAGTGCCTGGCCGCCTCCGGGTCGATCTCGTGCGAGTAGGCGAGCTCGGGATGGAGCAGCTGGAGCGCGTGTACGAGGAGGTCGCCTGTGACGAGCGCGAGCTCGCGCCCCTCGGCGACCAGCACGCTCTGGTGCCCGGGCGTATGACCGGGCGTGGCGACCGTACGCCCGGCGCGCAGCGGCGTGTCCCCGTCGAGGAGCCGGAGCCGGCCGGCCGCCGCGAGCGGGTCGGTGAGGGTCTCGCGAAGCTGCGGGTTGAGCGCGTCGAGGGCGTCGTACTCGGCCCGTTGGAGCAGGTATTCAGCGTTCGGGAAGTAGGGACGGCGGCCGTTCGCCTCGGTCACGACCGCCCAACCGACGTGGTCGGTGTGCAGGTGCGTGAGCACCACGGTGTCGACATCGGCCGGGTCGATGCCCGCGGCGTCGAGCGACTGCGGAAGCACACCGGGCACGGGCGCCCACGAGGCCGCCGGACCGTCCGCCGGGCCGATCCCGGCGTCCACGACGGTGAGGCCCTTGTCGCTGCGGATCGCGTAGGCGCGGAACTGGAGCCGCCATCGGCCCTCGGAGTCGACCGCGCCCGGATCGAAGCGGTCGACCTCGGCCCACTGAGCGGCCGTCGCCTCGGGGAAGGCGTCGGCGCGCGGGGAGAAGAACGGGCCGTCGCCGTCGGCGAGGGCGATGATCTCGGTCGAACCGATCCGGAGGCGGGGAACACCGATGGCCATGGGCGTTCTACGCTCCCCGGGTCACAGGGTCACCAGATCGCGTACGAAGTTCACCCAGGTCGCGCTCGACCAACCCCTCCGCGCCGCCGTTCCCGTGGGCCGCGACCACGGCCCGCAACCGTGCGCGGGTGACGTCGGAGACGTACGCCATCTCTGCCTTGGCCGCGTTCGACCCCGGTCGGGTCGTCTCGGCGATCTGGACGGACCAGCACGTACGCCGCGCCCCGTCCTCCACGTTGGCGAGCGCGACCGCGTGGCCGGTGGTGCCGGAGCCGGCGAAGAAGTCGAGGACCCTCGCGTCGGTCGGCATCGTGGCCAGGATCCGCCGGATCAGACCGGTCGGCTTCGGCGACTCGAACAGCGGCCCCACCAGGGACTTCAGCTCCGCGACGGCGGAGTCGGTCGAGCCGATCTCCTCGGCCATCCAGATCGTGGTGAGCTTCTTGCGCCTCGCCTCACCGGAGGCGTCGCGGGCGAGCCAGTCGCGCTGGTAGACGTCGACGCGCTCCCCCAGCTTCCCGCGTACGCGACGGCACATCAGGTCGTCGGGACGGGCCGCGATCAGCGGGGCGCTCCATCGCCAGACCGCCGGGCGACCGTCACCGAAGACCGGCCAGATCTCCTGTCCGCCGGCGAACGGCTCGACCGCAACACGTCCGGAGTCCGGATCTCCCCACACCGGGAAGTGGAGCGTCCGGGCGGTCGCCGGGTTGAACTTCTTGTTGGTGTTGCGCAGCGGCAGCCGCCGGTAATGACGCCCGTCGTCGGTGACCAGCGGGAAGTCCTGCTCGTTGACGGCCTCGGGGATGCTCGACTCCAGCGCGCAGGCCCGGGCGTCCTTGGCGTAGACCAGCAGATACTCGTGGGAGGTGGCGAACCCGTTGCCGAGCTGGCGGCCCTTGGGGTTGAGGTTGACCACGATCTGCGCGAGCTGGTTGCGCTCCTCGAAGACCTCGTCCATCAGGACCTTCAGGTGGGCGGCCTCGTTGTCGTCGATCGAGACGTAGATCGCCGCCCGCTCCGACATCACGGTGCGCGCCGCCTGCAGCCGGGGCCTCATCATGGCCACCCAGGCGTCGTGGCGGCCGGCTCGCTTCCCGTCCTCCCCGCGACGGTCGTCGTGGTAGGCGAAGAGGCTGCCGGTGTTGTAGGGCGGGTCGATGTAGATCAGGTCGAACTTCTCCCCCGCCTTCGCGAGCGCCCGGAGCACATCGAGGTTGTCGCCCTCGACGAAGGTGTTCCACGGCTCCCGCACGCGGGGAACGTTAGCCGACTGGCTGATCGACACTCAGCAACGCGACCGATCGCTCGGCCACCAGGCACTGGATCTTGGTGCTCTTCGGCGGGGTGACGTGCAGGACCACGTCGCCGCCGCTCGTCGAGGCCGTGATCGTTGCCGGGTCCGGCGCCTCGCAACCGTCGTAGACCGTCTGGGCGTAGAGCCGCTGGCCCGCCGGGACGTGGGCGAGCAGGGTGGTCGCCTTCGTCGTGAAGGATGCCTGGAGCGAGGTGCCGAGGGTGGCCGCGTACGCCTTGATCGCAGCCTCGTCCGGCAGCGGCGTCGCGGTCTTCTCCAGGTCGCCCTCGGCCGCGCCGCCGGCCGAGACCAGGCCGCGGACGGGCTTCTCCGAGCTCGGCGGGCGCGAGGGCTCGGGCTGGGGCTTCGGCTTCGGAGTTCCGGACGGCGAGGGCGACGACGGGGACGGCGACGGCGAGGCCGGCGAGGAAGAGGCCGAGGGCGACGGGCTCGCGCCGGGGTCGCTCGCGTCCTCGGAGGTGCCGCAGGCCGTGAGCAGGAGCGCCGTCGCAGCGAGTGCGAGTGGGAGAAGACGCGTGGGGTGCATATTCCACATACTCCCCACGGCACCCCGCTGTTGCACCCCCGGCGGCCCGCTCGTTATCCAGATGGAAGGATCGCGCCGTGGCCCGCTTCACCCAGGCCGAGCTCCAGACCTACTACGGCGCCTCGGTCCCCGACCTCCTTCCCGCAGACGACCAACCGCTGCGGCTCCTCTTCGTCGGTATCAACCCCGGCCTGTGGACCGCGGCGACCCAGACCCACTTCGCGCACCCGCTCAACCGCTTCTATCCGGCGATCTTCCGGGCCGGGATCACCACCCGGCCGATCGACGCCTCGGCGGGGATGACGCCGGAGGACCGCGACTACTTCCGGGCTCGGGGCATCGGCTTCACCAACATCGTCCGGCGCGCCACGGCCAAGGCCTCCGAGCTCTCCAACGCCGAGCTCAAGGAGGGCGGCGCCGAGCTGTTCTCCCTGGTCGCACGCCGGAAACCGACCGTCGTCGCGATCGCCGGGATCACCGCCTACCGGACCGCCTTCAACCGCCCCAAGGCCAAGCAGGGACGCCAGCCCGAGCCGCTGGCCGGCGCCGAGCTCTGGGTCGTACCCAACCCGTCGGGCCTCAACGCCCACGAGACCGTCCCCACCCTCGCCGCCGCCTACGCGGATGCCGCCCGCGCCGCCGGCCTGATCTGACCTGCCGAGGCGTCACCCCCGGCGCCCGAAGCGTCACCCCCGTCGGTCGAGTGCGCGCACATCTGCCAACTCGGCCGACGTACGTGACGCCTCGGCGGGAGGGTCAGAAACCGGACGGCGCTTCCGGCAGTGCGGGTACACCGAGCTTCGCCAGCAGCGCCACCGCGTCGTCGGCCGAGACCCGCGAGGCCTGGGAGTGGAGCATGTCGTCGACCGCGAGGTCGACCTCGGCGGTGAGGCAGACGAGCACGTCCTCACCCTCGGCCTCCGCAGGCCCCTGGAAGGCGAGCACGGGCAGATAGGCGAGGTCGAGGGAGGCGGTCTTCTGCAGGAGGCGTACGGCGGCGAGCACATCGGTGCGCGGATCGGCGACCTCCAGCGGGCGGCCGTCGACGGAGGCCGCGCCCGAGGCCGGCACCTCGACCATGCCGGCGGTCGAGGGGATGTCGTGCTGCTCGATGACCGCGACCCCACCCGGGTGCACCACGACCGCCTCGAGCTCTCGCGAGCCGATGCTCACGTTGAGCACGACCAGGGCTGACTCGAGCTGGCCGAGCGCCTGGCGGAGCTTCTCCTCGCCGAAGGTCTCCGGCGCACCGAGATCGAGCATCCAGCCGCCCGCGGCGGTGGCGACCCAGGCGGCAGTCTCCTGCTCCTTGAGCGCCACCAGCTTCTCGGCCTCCTGCCGCAGCCGGTCCCGCTCGAGGGCCGCGTCGTGGGCGCGCCGCCGCTCGTCGTCGAGCTCGGCGCGCAGCATCGCGACCTCGCTCTCGGCCAGCTGCTGCAGCTCCCGGCGCCGCTCCGCCTCCCGGGCACGCTCCTCGGCCCGCTGCTTGTCGGCCCGCAGCCGGGCGACCTCGAAGCGGCGTACGCCCTCTTCGAGCAGCCCGAGGGTGCGGTCGGAGACGGGCACGTCGGCGCCCGACTCGAGCCGGTCCCGCAGCGCACCCCAGTTGACCTCGGGGTGGTCGGTGACCAGCGCGTCCAGCACCTTCAGGAGTACGTCACCCTCGACCCCAGCGCGCGAAGCCAGCGAGGCCTGGTTGAACCGAGCCGGCGCGGGCGCCGCGGTCGAGGCAGGAGCCAGGCTCCACTGCCCCGGCGGCCCCTCGGCGAAGCCGCCCGACTTCAGCACGGCGAGCAGCTCCTCCTCGGTCAGCAGCACCCGTTTGCCCTTCAAAGCGGCGCGCAGGACCTGCAGGCTCAACGGAGCCCGCAGGCGCAGGATCTCGGCGACGGCCGGCATGGAGGAATGAGGCATAGGGGCTGGTTAGGGGGTTGTTCTCGCGGCGCCGCGATCGTACACCGCAGCACCGACATTCGAGCTCCGCCCGAGCGGTTCCGAACGAACGAGCGATGACCCCGGACACTGGCTGTGTCCGGGGCCATCGCTGGAGAGCTAGTCGAGCGGCTTCAGGTCGAAGTCGTAGACAGTCGTCTGACCGGCCACGATCTGCGCCTTCTTGGTCGCCGGGACGAACCCGTCGGCCGCGACGACCACCTGGAGCGGCGCGTTGGACTTCTGCATCCAGTACCCGTAGGTGCCGTCGGCATCGGTCCGCAGCGTCACGTCGTAGGAGATGCCGTCGAGGGCCACGACGGCACCCTCGATCGGCTCACCCGAGCCCGTCACCGTCCCCGTGACCTTGCCCCAACCGGTGGGCGCCTTCACGATCATGGTCGCCGGGACCGGCGCCACGGTGTAGGGGGTGTTGTTCCCGATGGTCACGTTCGCCGTGTAGGTGCCCGGCTGGTCGACCGTGGCTGCGAACGTGGCGATCGCGGTGACCGACTTGCCCGGCGCCAGGGTGAACGACGGCGGCTGGACGTCCAGCCACGCGACGCCACCACCGCTGCCACCGGCCTCACCGGTCACATCGAGGATGATGTTGGAGTCGGGGAACCCGAGCTCCGCGGCATCCGTCGGCTCCGGCGTACCGCAGGCGTCGGAGGCCAGGTAGGTCGGCGAGGTCTCGGCGGCCGGGTTGCCGCCGAAGTAGACCGCGCCACCCGCGACCGCGACGACCAGGATGTCGTCGGGAGCGATCTCCGTCGATGCGGCGATCGGCACCGTGTAGGTCGCCCCGAAGTCGCTGGTCACGGTCGTGGTGCCCGACCCGATCGAGGTCAGGTTGGCGAAGGTGAACGCAGCACCGGCCGGGAGCGTGTAGAGCGTCGCCGTCACCGGCGTGTTCCCGCTGGCCGTCTCCTGGACCGCGAAGCTCACGCTGGTGGGCGTGAAGCCTCCCGAGATCCCGAAGTCACCCGGCGAGTAGGTCCGCAGGATCGTCGTGGTCCCCGAGGGGCACGCGACCGAGCTGGCCTGCACGACCTCGTGCGAGCTCGAGTGGGACAGGGTCGTCTCACCCGCGGGCGTGGGCGCGAGCGCCGTGACCGAGGGCTGGCCCGACGAGCCGAGCTTGCTCCCCGACTTCGACGAGGTCAGACCCGACGCCTTGGAGCCGGCGCCCGGCTTGGTCTCGACCGCCGTGGCCTTCTTGGTGGGGCTCTTGGTGACGCCGGCCGAGGCGGTCTTGTCACCCTGGATGACGACCTCCTCGCCGCTGGCGCCCAGATCGACCTCGGCGGGTGCGGACCCGGTGTTGGTGATCTTCAGGTTGCGGGAGACCGAGCCACCCATCGCGAGGTTGGCGTTCAGCGCCGTCTGGGTGACGGCGAGCTTGCCGGCCTTGAGCTGGGCGTTGGAGGTGAGCGTGGTGTCCTCGGCGACGGTGAGGTTGCGGCTGATCGCCTCGTAGTCGGGCGCGGTGAAGCTCACGCCGTACTTTCCGGTCACCAGGTCGGCGCTGTAGGAGCCGTCGGCGCCGGTCTCGATCGTCTTGACGGACCCACCGGCGGTCGGGGTCAGGGTGACCTCGGCGCCGTCGATGCCCTCCTTGGTGTTGTAGTCCTTGACGACACCGGAGACCGTGCCCATCGGGGCCAGGTCGAAGGTGATCGACTTGTTGTCGCTCAGCGACGCGGTGTTGAGGGAGAACTGGGTGGCGATGGTGCCGGTGGCGTTCTCGATGCCGATCGTGGCCGAGCTGCCCCGGGCGCGGTCGGTGCTGGGCAGGTCCCCGTAGCCGAGCTCGACGCGGCCGTCCTCGAAGAGGGTGACCGAGAAGTCGAGCAGGTCCGTGGAGCTGTTCAGCGGGAAGACGTCACGCCATTCGATGACGAACGCGTCCACGCCGTCGACCGTGGTCGCCCCGGTGTAGACGTCCGCGGCGCCGCGAGCGTCGAGGTCGTCCCAGAACGGGTAGATCGCAGCGTTCGGCACGCCCGTGGACGGGATCGCGACGTTGCTGAAGGCGGTGCTGGAGGCGAGGAAGTTCACGTGACCGTTGGACGCGACGTACGCCTTGGCGTAGTTGCCTCCGTAGAGCGGGAAGCTGAACGGCAGGTCCACCGAGGCGGCCGCGTCGTCACCTTCGAGCCCCAGCGCGGTGGTCCCGGAACGTACGCCGCTCGAGCCCTCCGAGCAGAAGTACCCGAAGTCGTCGTAGGAGAAGACGACCTTCACGTTGTGGGTCTTGTTGCCCGTGACCTCGATCTCGGAGCTCGTCGCCTCGGCACAGCCGGACCCCTCGGTGAAGATCGTGTACGTCCCCTCCGGGACGCCCGCGATCGAGTAGGTCCCGTCGGCACCGGATGTCGCGGACAGGTTGCCCGGTGACAGCTGCACCTCGGCCCCCGCGATCGGGGCGTTGGTGCTGGCGTTGGTGACGGCGCCGCTGACCGTGTGCTTCGGAGCCTCGGCGAGGTCGAAGTCGACGGTCGTGGTGGCGTCCTCGGTGACCGACGCGGTCCCGGTCTCGGTGATGAAGCCGAAGGCCGAGGTGGTCACGTCGTAGTCGCCCACGAACACGTCGGCCGAGAAGTGACCCTCGGCGTCGGTGGTGAGGGTGCGGTCGAGAGCCGAGCCGTCGAGCTCGACGGTCGCCCCCTCGATCGGGCCGCCGCCGCTGGTGACGGTGCCCGCCACCGTGCCGCCCTCGGCCGGAGCCAGGGCGATCAGGCGTGCCAGGTCGAGGTAGCCCTCGCCGTACACGTTGTTGTTCTCGGCGGTGCCACCGCAGGTGGTGTCGTCGACGTCGGTCGCCGCCTCGTTGAGCAGGCGGCGGGTCTCCTCGACGTTACCGATCAGGGTCGGGTTGTAGCTCCACAGCGCCGCGACCGCGCCCGCGAGGTGCGGGGCCGCCATCGAGGTGCCGTTGTAGTTGGCGTACCCACCACCCGGGACGGACGAGCGTACGTTCACGCCCGGTGCCGCGATGTTGGGCTTGACCAGACCGTCCTGACCCGGGCCACGGCCCGAGAACGAGGCGACGGCGCCGGAGGAGTCGACCGCACCCACCGAGTAGGTGAGCGTGTTCGCGCCCGGCGAGGACGTCCCCTGGCACATGGAACCCGGGTTGCCCGAGGCCCACGAGGAGAACTGGCCGGCTGCGTTCCAAGCGGCGTTCACATCGTCGAAGAACGAGTCGATGTAGCCGACGCCGTTCCAGCCCCAGGAGTTGTTGATGACCTGCGGGCGCTTGGAGACGTCCGGGTTCTCCCCGTTGGCGTCGGTCGGCTCGAGGAGCCACCAGCCCGACTCGAGGAGACCGGCGTCGGTGCCACAGCAGCCGTTGGTCTCGATCCACTCGGCGTCGGGCGCGACACCGATCTGGTTGCCGGCGCCGTCGTCGCCGACCATGGTGCCCATCGTGTGGGTGCCGTGGCCGTCGAGGTCACAGGGACCGCTGGTGCAGTCACCGTAGGCGTCGAACCAGTTGTAGTCGTGGGTGAAGGTGCCGTCACCGTTGTTGCCGCGGTACTGGTTCACCAGGGCCGGGTGGGTGTAGTCGGTGCCGGAGTCGACGCTGGAGACGGTGATCCCGGCGCCGGTGGCGCCCTGCTCCCAGGCCTCGGGGGCGTTGATGAAGTCGATGCCCCACTCGGTGCCCTGCGGCGCCTTGGTAGCCGCCTCCTCCTTGACCGGCTCCACGAGCGAGAGCTTGGCCCGCTCGTGGACGGTCTTGATCTCCGGGTCCGCGGCCAGCTGAAGAGCCAGCTTCTCGGAGCCGTCCTTCACCAGGATCGCGTTCGAGATCGCGTACGTCTTGTAGGAGACCTTGGCGGCGTCGAGCTCGGCGACGGCGCCGGCCTGAGATGCCTTCGCCGTCTTCTCCAGCGCGTCGACGACGTACTGACCGCGCTCGGTCCAGTCCTTGATGGACGAAGCGGGCCCGAGGTTGGCCTTGTCGGAGAACCGGAGCCAGAAGTCGGTCGAGTCCGACTTCTCGAACTTCGACTCGAGGGTGGATGAGAGCTTGGCCGCGGGGGCCTTGTCGTCGGCTGTAGGGGTGCCGGCGAATGCGGGTGTAGCGGCAAGCATCGCAGCCGTGGCGGCGAGTATGCCTGTGGCTGCTACGGCCGATCGGCCGAGGCGTGAATATCTCAAGGTGGGTCTCCTTGCGGAAACCGTCGGCAAAGCCCGTGACAGATCGTGCGCGTTTCCCGGGTAATGCGGACGGATCGATTATTGCCAGGGGAAAGCGTTGTCCCGATTTGTTACATCCGCAGTCATTCGGGTCGCTGAAGTGCGGCAGATACCTGCCAATGTCGTAAATGCGTCACGCCTCTAGATAGACTGGCGAGTCAAATATGACACCGGCGCGTCATTGACAGCCGCCCCCGGTATCGGCATCTGCCGAATGCTCCGTCAAAGGCCGGGTCGTTGACGTAGGTCCGCTTTCCGTTCGCTGTAAGTTTTTGTGAAAGGAGGGGCATGTCTGCGATCAAACGCGTGACAAACACGTCCGAGGCCGAGGCCTTGGCGGCGCTGCTCAACGGCAACTCCCGCACGAAGCCGACCGTGGTGGTGACGGTCGCGTCGGGGCACACCGATCCCTACGCCGACGTCGAGCAGATCGCGGCCGAGATCGGCGACCTCGCCGACCTCTACCTGGTCACGACGGGCGGCCACACCTGGGCCTTCTCCAACAAGATGACGCCGGGCACCCAGGTCTACGGCGGCGCCGGGCGGGTCTACCCGGTCGGGCTGGGGTGGAACATCGATCTGAAGCAGGCCCCGCTGCGGTTCGCGTGGAGCAAGTCCGAGGGCCGCAAGCTCACCGGACAGCTCATCGACGACGCCCTCGACATGGCCGCGGCGGCGGGCCTCTTCGACAGCGCCCGCACCGCCTCCACCCGCGAGCGGCGTGCCGGCACGGTCCTCTCGATCATGAGCGAGCGCGCGCTGGTCGACCTCGGCGGTGGCGACATGGCCTCGGTCCCGCCCCAGCTCGCCCAGGCAGGCGTCCCGATCGAGCGCGTCCTGGCACCCGGGATGCACGTCGACGGCGTACTGGAGAAGAAGTCACGCTGGCTCGACATCCGAGAGAGCCGCCCCACCGCCGACGAGGCACTGAAGACGTACGCCGCCGGGGACGTCGTCCCCGCCGAGGTCCGCTCCGTCCTGGCCGGCTCCGCGGACCTGCGCCTGCACCCCGACGTCACCGTCGAGCTCTTCCGTTCGGATGTGACCGGCGACCCCGACGACGACCTCCAGGCGCTCCTCACCCCCGGTGAGGTCGTGCTCGCCCGGGTCGTCGCCACCGGCCCCAAGTGGCGGCTGTCGCTGCGCGAGGTCCGCGAGCACGACACCGTCCGCGAGGCTCTGGCGCTCTATGCCGGGGGCCCGCCGTGGCTCGACCCCAATGCGCCGCCGCCTGCGGTCGTCGAGCATGTCGAGACCGAGCCCGCGCCTCCCGAGGTCGTTGCGGTGCCCGAGCCGGTCGTGACGGTCGAGATGGCTTCCGAGCCCGTTGCCGAGGCTCCTGCCAGGGCGGCGATCCCGAGCCCGGCGATGATGCCGCGGCGCAGAGGAGAGCCGGTCCGCGCCGTCCGGCCGGCGCCTCCGCCCGAGCCCGTGCCCGCGCCGGTGGCTGAGAAGGAGCCCGCGCCGGCGAAGAAGGCCGCGGTGCAGTCGATGTCGCTGCAGGTCACCGCGATCAAGGCCGAGAAGGCCCATCTCGAGGCCGAGCTGACCGAGCTCCGCGACCAGGTCTCGGGGCTGCGCAACGAGCGCGTGCAGTTCGCCAAGGACCTCGCTCGAGCCGCCCGGCAGGTCGAGACCCGCGACGTCGAGCTGGCCCGGATGCGCTCCCAGCTCCGCCGCGCCAAGCAGCGGACCGCGCCGCCCGAGGTCGCCCTGCCGGTCTTCGCCGACCGCGAGCGCGGTTTCCGCCACCTGGTCGAGGCCGCCTGGGCGCGCCGGATCCCGGTCGGCGAGCAGCCCACCCGCCCGCTGCCGGATTTCGCGATCGGCGAGCGGTTCCTCGGCAGCGTCGACGCGCTCGAGGGGATCACCGTCGACAAGATCGCCGACGTGGTCATGGAAGTGCTCACCGGCCTCGCGGAGCAGTCGACCGGCCGCGAGCTGCACCAGCTGCGTACCTCTGCCGGGGGCAACTCCGCGCCACAGTCCCGCCCCGACGGCGCGGTCTGCTACCGGGTCTCCATGCAGATCCACACGCCCAGCGCCCGCCGGCTGCACTTCTGGAAGTGCCCCGACGGCACCATCGAGCTCTCCCGCGTCGTCGTCCACGACGACATGGAGCCCTAGCTCAGCCCCAGCACCAGGTCAGCAGCCCGATGAGTGGGTCCGGGATCGACTCGAGCTCGACGGCCTCGCCGAGGATCGTTCCGTAGCGGATCTTGCGGCCGGACGCGGTGCCGAAGAAGCGGTGCAGCTGGTCGGCGACCTCCTCGCCGCGGTGCTCGGGCTGGTTCTGCAGCGTACGGAACTTGCCGCCTTCCCCGTTGGCCTCGAGGATCTCGACGATCCGCGCGGCGCCGATCGCCCGGATCATCTCGTCCTCGAGGTCGCGGCGACAGGCGAAGAAGCCCTGGCCGGAGAGGTCCTCCCCGACCTGGCGGCCGAGCGCGTTGGTGACGAAGTGCTCCTCGGCCTCGTCGTAGAGGCCGCCGACGCGATGTCCGGCCGCGGTCGTCTCCCGGATGTAACGCCCCGCGTTGCCTGCCCCGTTCATCGAGACGACCTCGATCCCGAGGTCGGCCAGGTCCACCCCGTAGCGCGGCGCCAGCGCCTCCACCAGAGCCTTGTCGGACTCTCCCTCGACAAGCAGCGTGATCGGTCGCGTCATGGCGCACACCTTAGAAGACCGTACGTCGGTGCGCCTGTTCCATATATGCAACATCCCGGACTAGCGTTGCATATATGGAACAGGACGTCGGGCGGCTCGTCGCCGAGTGCATCGAGCACTCGGGCCTCAGTTCTCGCCAGGTGGCCGCGCGCGCCGGCGTGTCCGCCTCGACGGTCCACCGGATCGTCAACGGCGTGGTCAGCCCGTCCGTCGACACGCTCGACAACATCACCACGGCGTGTGGCGTCGGGCTGGCGATGAGCGCGTCTCCGCTGGCGGCGCCGGCAGCCGCGGCGGGGGCGCGAGCAATTCTCGATCCGCTGTATCCCGCCGAGGTGGACTCCGACGTCGAGCGCTGGGCCGGCCGGCTCGACGCCTGGGCCGACGGCGACCCGGTCCAGATCATCGAGGAGGCGGCACGCGCCTCCGGCCTTCTCGACCGTCCGGACGCCGTTCTCCTGGCGGGTGAGGCCACCATCGGCCGGCTCGCCTCTGCCGGCGACGCCTCGGGCGGGCGCTGGGCGCTCTCCGGAGCGGCCGGCCTGGACCTGCCGTCCTTCGACGAGGCCGTACCCCGGATCTCGGTCCTG
The DNA here is from genome assembly GCF_042801335.1 of Nocardioides sp. NPDC057577. Classification (NCBI taxonomy): domain Bacteria; kingdom Bacillati; phylum Actinomycetota; class Actinomycetes; order Propionibacteriales; family Nocardioidaceae; genus Nocardioides; species Nocardioides sp. NPDC057577. The sequence goes on from NZ_JBHVGB010000006.1 coordinate 27,291, forward strand.
TGGTGCGAGGACCCGAGCGCGGTCCAGGCCTCTCTCTCCGGTGGCACGCTCCGCCCTGCGTCCGCCGCGCACCGTTCCACAGTGGTCGTCGCCGCCGCCGAACCCGACCTGTTCCTCGGCGCGTTCGAACGTGACCAGGTGGTGTACGCCGCCCCGATCCAGATCGCCATCGACGCCATCTCGGTCGGCGGCGACGCCGCGGACCGCGCCCGCGAGGAGATCCGGACATGGTGACCAAACAGCCCCGCTGGGCGCCGGACCCCGAGACGTACGCCGCCCGCAAGTCGGCCACGGACGACTCCTACCGCGAGGTCGTGGACCGCGACGACCAGGTACGCGACACCGGCGTCTGGTGGACCGAGATCGACACCGCCCGCATGCTCCCGAGCGACACCGAGAGCGCCTGGCGGCGGTTCCGCGCGAACCTGCCCGAGCTGGTCTGGCACGCCGCGAGGCTCGAGGGCAACAGCTTCACCCTTCCCGAGGTCCGCACCCTCCTCGCCGGCGTCACCGTCGGCGACCGCCCGGCTGGGGAGGAGCGGCAGGTGCTGGCGCTCAGCGAGGCGTACGGCGCGCTCCGCGACCTGGTCGGCTACGGCAGGTTCCATATCGACAAATCGACGTCCGACCGTCTCAACCGCATCGTCGCCCGCCACGAGACGCCCGACGCCGGACGGTTCCGCGGCGAGGGCACCCTGCGCCGCGACGGCAGGGAGCTGCTCCGAACCCGCTTCGCCACCCTGCAGGAGCGCCTTGCCGAGACCGACGACCCACGGCTCCAGGCGCTGATCTACTTCTGCTCCGCCGCCCGGACCCGGTTCTACGCCGGCGGCAACAAGCGCACCGCCGTGCTGATGATGACCGGCATCCTGATCTCGAACGGCTTCGACGCCGTCGTCATCCCGCACTCCCGGCGCCTCGAGCTCGACCACGCCCTCGACACCCTCGTCACCACCGACGACGCCACCGAGCTGATGGCCTTCCTCATCGACTGCGCTGCCTCCGAGAGTTGAGCTATCAGAGCACCAGGTCCGCCCGATCCCGCGTCGCCCGCACCAGCGCGGCGTTGCGCAGATCGCTCTCGGCGATCTTCACCTCCGCCTCCTCCCGCGACCTCCCGCCGGCGAGGAACCGCTCGAGCAGCCTCGGCATCAGGATCTCGTCCGGGACATCGACGAACCAGGCCTCATCCAGCAGGCCGCGTACGTCCTTCCACGGCCCCTCGTCCAGCAGCAGGTAGTTGCCCTCGGTGATCACGATCGGCTCGCCGTCGATCACGACCCCTCCAGGCACCGGCTCGTCGATGACCCGGCTGAACGTAGGCCACTCGACTCGCTCCCGGCCCCGCACCTGTCGCAACGCCTCCACATACCCGTCGGCGTCGAAGGTGTCCGGCTCTCCCTTCCGCCCCCGCGCCCCCATCGCGTCCAGCTCCGCGTTGCTCCGATGAAAACCGTCCATCGGCGCCACCACCGCGACGTTCCCGGTCTCGTTGAGTTGGTCTCGAAGCCGCTCGGCCAGCGTCGACTTCCCCGCCCCCGGCGGCCCGACGATCCCCAAGACATGTCGGCCCGCACCCACACGCTCGTGCACCCGCTCAGCGAGCTCAGCGATGCTCATCACTTGTCACGTCCTGAACGCACTGAACCATGTGCTGATCGTGTCGCCGACCGCGTCAGGAGGAACGAATACCGCCAGGTCCGCGGTGGCAAGGCTCTGGATGTGGCCGTCCCCGAGGATCGCCTCCAGGTAGCGCTGACCGAGGCGGACAGCCTCACCGCACTGCGCATCATCACCATGTTCGTCGAACTTCGCGCGGACAGATGCGCCATCGCTCGTCGCCAGCAGTCGCCAGACGTCGACGGCATCCTTCGGGCGTACGCGATCCCGACCGTTCCCGTCGCGCTCTCGGATCCGCTCACCGAGCTTGTAGGCCTTCGCGCAGAGGAGCCCGGCGTATCCGGCCACCCAGGCATCCCTGATCGAGCCGTCGACGAAGTTCTCGATCTTCATCAAGGATCGATCCAAGACAACGAGTTCTAGCCCAGGGGTGTGGCGTGTGGCCTGTTTGCCGTGGCTCTTGAGCGCATGGGCCGACCGACGCCCGCCGCCCGCGATCGAGGTCGGAACCAGGAGATCGACCTCACCGACCGGCTCGCCCGAGGTAGCCATTCCGGTTGCCCACAGACCGGGTTGTGCCTCGTACCGGCGGCGCAGTCGCGGATCGTGCTGACGCGCCTCGCCCTCGAGCTCCGCAAGTGTTCGAAACCCGGCCCCACGCATCACCGCCTCCAGGCGGGGCTCCTCTGCCACCAACGCGGGCGTCAGCGCGAGGTCTCCGTCCTTCGTCGCATCTGCTGCGACGTCCAGGTCGCGGGTGCGCTCGAAGACCGCGTGGGCGCCTGCGACGGTCACGGCATCCCGATGCGGCGCGATGGCGTCCAGCGCAGCACACAAGGCAGCACGACTCGGGGCCATAGCCGCGCCGACGCCCGCGTACACACCCGATGGGGATGCCATCCGCAGCCTTGCCGCACCTTCCACGGCAGGGCTGATGGAACGATGAGGTCCGTCAGGCACTGTGCGCTCTTTCGCTCTCGGAATCAGGCTCCAGCAGCGCCTCCAGGACAGTGTCGGCCTGTTCCGGCACCCGGTCGTTTCCGCCATAGCAGTCGAGGATGATCTGCCAGGGCGCGACGTACCAAAGACCGTCGTCCTGCCAGCGGCCAGCTTCGCTGAAGCCGTCGAACGGAAGCAAGGTGATCGGCTTGCCCCACTCCCGTGGCCCCCTGAAGGCCAGGCCGAGTGCGGCGATGGCGGCGTCAACGTCCTCCACGTAGAACGTCGGCTGACTCTCACTCGCGGAATAGACGAGCCGGTTGGCTGCCCGGTCCCCTGTCCCTGCCCACACCAGATCGGCCCGGTTCAGCCCGTCGGCGACGTCGTCCCAACTGCGGTCCTGACGCACCCTGACTACCTTCGGCCGATGGGCGAGAACCGCCGCACGACCGGCCCGGAAGGCGAAGGTCTGCAGGTCGGGGACAGTGACGTCTCCGACGCCGTCCAGCTTCAGCGTCCCGGTCATAATCCACCGGTTGATCCAGTAGTCGACCTCGGGTGGCTCCTCGCCGACGCCGAGAATCCAGCGCGCCGTGGCCACAGCCAATGGGTCGGAGACCGGGTCGAACCGCTCATCGATCCCGACCGCGTCGAGCAGCTTGAGCACCACGTCGTACGTCGGGTTCATCTTCCCCGACTCGACCCGGGTGACGGTCGACGGGGAGACCCCCGCCAGCGCTGCGACCTGGCGCGCGGACAACGCGTTCATCATCCGCGCGGTGCGCAGCCGCTGAGCGAGGGTCCCTTCCATGCGTATGAAACTACGCTTGGTGTTGCTGATCCGCAACACCATGGCCTCACGCCATGGTGACCTCGAGCTCCACGACCGCCCAGGACAGCGGCGGCAGGCTCAGGTGCACGGCACCGTCCTGAACCCCGAGCCCGCGAAGCGGCACCAGCCCGACGGCGCCGGGAGCGGACTCGACGTTGGACGTGTGCCGATCGCCGCCCTCGGGGATGGTGAGCACCTCGGCATTCACCATCCCCGACACCCCGAGGCCACGCAGATCGACGGTGACCTCAGAGGCCTCCGAGAGCCCCCGGTTGGCGACGAAGAGCGCCACCCGCCCATCCGCCTCCGACCAGGTCGCGGCAGCATCGATGACGTCGACGTCGCCGAACTTCTCAGTGGCGATCTGGTCGGCCGAGACGGCGAGCCGGAGGATCTGCCCGCGGGCCAGAGAAGCCATCCGGGCGAACGGCCAGAAGATCGTCTGCCGCCAGGCCGGCCCGCCCTCCTCCGAGCGGATCGGGGCGATGACGTTGACGAGCTGCGCCTGGTTGGCGATGCGTACGCGGTCGCCATGACGGAGGAGCGAATTGAGCAGCGACCCGACCACTACGGCATCCGTGACCGAGTAGGTGTCCTCGATCAGCCGCGGGTGCTCGCGCCACTCCTTCTTCACCTGATGGATCTGGTCGGCGGAGTCGAGGCCCTCGGCGTACCAGACGTTCCACTCGTCGAAGGAGATGTCGACCTGCTTGGTGTGCTTGCCGGCGGCCTTGGCCGCGTCGATGGTCGCGACGACGCCGTCGATGAACGCGTCCATCCCGACCGCCTCGGCGAGGAACGAGGCGGCGTCGCCGGAGCGCTCCTGGTAGTACTCGTGCATCGAGATGTAGTCGATCTCGTCATACGCATGGGTCAGGACCGTGTGCTCCCAGGTCCCGAAGGTCTCCATGTAGCGGTTCGAGGAGCCCACCGCGACCAGCTCGATCGAGTCGTCGACGAGCTTCATCGCCTTGGCGGTCTCCTGGGCGAGCCGGCCGTACTCGTGCGCCGTCTTGTGGCCGATCTGCCACGGCCCGTCGAGCTCGTTGCCGAGGCACCAGAGCTTGATGTCGAAGGGCTCCTCGGCTCCGTTCTTCCGCCGAAGATCCGACCAGTACGTCCCACCGGGATGGTTCGCGTACTCGACCAGCGCCCGCGCCTCCTCGACCCCATGCGTACCGAGGTTGATCGCCTCCATCACCTCGACGTCGGCCTCCCGGGCCCAGCCCATGAACTCGTGCAGCCCGAACTCGTTGGTCTCGATCGTGTGCCAGGCACCGTCGATACGCCGCGGCCGATCCGCAAGAGGCCCGACACCGTCCTCCCAGCGATAGCCGGAGACGTAGTTGCCGCCGGGGTAGCGCACCACCGTCGGCCCCAACTCCCGGACGAGCTCGAGCACGTCCTTGCGGTAGCCACGGTCGTCGGCCGTCGGGTGGCCGGGCTCGTAGATGCCGGTGTAGACGCACCTCCCCATGTGCTCGACGAACGAGCCGAAGAGACGACGGGGTACGTCGGCGATGGTGAAGTCGCGGTCGATGGTGATCCGTGCGCGGGTCATAGGTCTCCTAACGTTGCGCACACGATTACATCGTTGTAATGCGGTTGGCAAGGGTCTCCTTCTCCCCTATTCGGTGGATCCCTTTCGACGCGCATCGATCACGCCGCGATCGCGAGGGCCAATGGAAACCATGACGTCCCGAAAGCCACTCTCCCGATGAGCACGACGCTCCTCATCGGTGCGGGAATCGGCTACCTGCTGGGCATCCTCGTCGGCGCGTGGATCGCACGCGGCCGCCGGACCGCCCACTAGCTACCGCGTAGTGCTCGCCCGGACGACCAGCTCGTGCGGGATCGCCACCGCGCGCGGCGGGGACGTACGGTCATCGATCCTGGTCAGCAGCAGATCGACCGCCGCCTCGGCGAACGCGCGTCGGTCCAGCGCAACGGTGGTCAGCGACGGGTTCATGAACCGGGCGTGCTCGACGTCGTCGAACCCGGTGACCAGGACGTCCCCGGGCACCTCGAGCCCGTGCTCCTGGAGCACGTGCGTCGCGCCGAACGCGATCGAGTCGGTGAACGCCATGATCGCGTCGAACTCGACGCCGCGGCCCAGCAGCTCTTCGGCCGCCTCGGCGCCGCCCCTCATGGACCACTCCTCGACGTCGATCTCGAGGCTCGCGTCAGGTTCGACGGCGTACTCGCGGAGCGCCCGGTGGTAGCCCTCGAGCCGCTGGACGCTGGTGGCCGTGGCGTCGCTTGCGCCGGTCTCGCCGCCCAGGACGGCAATTCTTCGCGCTCCCCGGTCCAGGAGATGTGCCGCCACCTCGTACCCCGCCTGCCGGCTGTCGATCAGCACCCGGTCGACCTTGTGCTGCTCGACCTCCCCGATCAGCACCACCGGCGGCAGATGGTCGTCGTGGGCGATGATGCTGTCCTGGAGCCGGATCGGGTTGAGGATCAGCCCGTCGACCTGGTGCTCCCGCGCACGCGAGACAAGATCGTGCTCCCGCTTCGGCTCCGCGGCCGTCTCCTCGATCTGCACCGCCAACCCCCGCTCGTGCGCCGCCTGCACCACCCGATGCACCAGGTCCGCCGAGAACGCCGTCGCCAGATCCGGCAGCGCCAGCGCGATCACCCCCGACCGCCCGCTCCGCAGGCTCCGCGCACTCAGGTTCGGTACGAAGTCCAGCTCCGCGACCGCCGCCAGCACTTTCTCGCGGGTGTCGGGACGTACGAACACGGTCTCGTTCATCACGTTCGACACCGTCTTTGGTGACACCCCCGCCAGCGCCGCGACATCCTTCACCGTCGCCCGCCGCGGCCCCCTGGTCATGCGGTCAGCGTAGTTGAGCACAGTCGGCACGACGTCCACAGCGCCAACATCGCACGGGAGGCGGCCAACGATCCCATTACCTGAGACCAGCCGCACGCTGTATCCGCAGCCGAAGACGGCCAACGCCGATCACCCAGCGAAATCAAGGCACACGGAATCCATAGGATGTTCGAGAAACCGTTCCCACGGATCAACCGGTTACCTGCGGCAACCCGAACGATCGGCGTCAGATTACCTACATAACCTTCTTTGTGGTCGGCAGAAGCGGTGCTGGCTCTAGTGACGGTTCGTCGTCCCGGGCTACCCGCCAATGACGACCGTCTAGCCCGATCGTCCACGGCTCGTCGGGGCTTGCCGGCACGACACGAATGCTAACCACTTCGCCAGGACCAGGGACCTCGATGCCCAGCCCCATCGCCACACGGCGATGAGCCTCGTAGTCACCGCCCGGAATGAGATACCCCTCCGCACCGAGGGCTGTTCGCGCCCCGCCATTCCCTCGAACACGCTTCATGTAGTCGTCCTGCTGCGCAACCGTGGCGATGGTGTTCCGTCCGATGCGGGTGTTCGTCAGCCTGCGAAGCAACTCGTTCAACCTTCCCTGCCCGCTTTTCGGAGCGAGCACCGCGGCCAGGGTGGCCTCGTCGAGTCGGAGCAGGGCATTCGGCAGAAGTCGGGCATCTCGATGCAGCCATGCAACCTGCTCACGCCCCCGTGAGTTGAGCCCGGTCTTGCCATCACGGTTTTGGCTTGGGCGTCGGTTTTCTTCGGAGGCACGGACGACGCCCAGGCTCCAGGTGCCCTTTTCATCGTTTGCCGTAGCGACCAACAGAAGGTGCCCGAAGCACTCCGGAGGCAGCATCCAACCTCCCATCGACTGCGAGTACTTGCAATCGATGTCCACGCCGCTCACCCGGTAGTCGAGCAGGACACCATCGTCGATTACGTCATCAAACTCACGGCGCAGGTTGATTTCCAAGAGAGTCCCAAAGTGGGTCTTCTCCGTCTTGAACAACTGTTGCCATCGAAACCGGCCGGTGTGCTGGCCGTCGTACAACTGGTCAAAGGTATCTCTGATGACCTTGGCGGATCGATGACCAGTGGGGTCGGCGTTGAAGAACCGCCAGTACACCTCGTCACGCACTGGGTCCGGATCGAGTCCAGTGAATGCCAGTCCCCGTATCGGATCATCGCTCACGGTCGTAAACCTAGCGTCGAGCACCGACAACGCGCGTCGGTTTAGCGCGAGACAGAGCGCAGATCCCGAGGATCAGGCAGCTACCTCATCACCGCTGGTACGCGTTCCCGCTGTGAGCGTAGGCTCAAGGGCCTCGCGGATCGCCGCCCCCATCGCGTGTGCGACTGGCGGAGGAAACGCGTTACCCATGGTCTTGTACGCGTTCGTCTTGCGCAGGACTTCGTCGATCTTCCAAGTGTCCGGGAATCCCTGAATCCGCGCAGCCATGCGGACGTTGAGCTTGAACAGCTGATTGACATCGTCATCAGCAGCGGGGGCGACTCCGTGATTCGCGAGACCCAGGCCGTCCACACCAAGGCGACGCCACTGCGCCTTTGCGCGCGTCGGGCCAAGGTCAGCTCCGCCGTGCTTCTCCGAGCCACCGACCAGGGTCGGGCCGATCGTGGTGGCAACCTCAGAAGCCCAGCGGTCGGCCCCTTCCCAGCCGTTAGCCGCAACGAGGTCCTTCAGCGCTTCACCGACACTTGCCCGCGCCCCTTCTGGGGTCTCCGCGTCAGGCCACCGGAAGCGCTCACGGTCTTCAGCGTCCCGGAATGCCACCAGCACAGATCGCGGCCTCAACTGCGGCACTCCGTGGTCAGCCGCATAGACCATGTCCCAGACGGCGTCCTCGTATCCAAGCTGCGCAAGCGCTTCGAGCGTCTCGTTTCGCCAGCCTTCAAACTTAGAGTCCATAAGACCTCGGACGTTCTCGAACATCGCCGCACGCGGTCGGACCTCGTCGACCATTCGAATGGCCTCCGGCCAGAGGTTCCGTTCGTCAGATGCCCCCAACTGCTTCCCTGCGGTCGATGCCGGGGTGCACGGAACGCCGCCAGCAACCAAGTCGATGTTGGCATCGCGGTACGGCCGAAAGTCGACGTCGCGAACGTCCGCCTCGACGACGTTCCATGCAGGGCGGTTGGCGCGAAGAATCTGAACAGCCGGTGCCCAGTACTCCACGAGTAGTTCGTGCTCAAACCCCGCCTGCTCCAGCCCAAGCGCCTGGCCACCAGCGCCGGCACAGATCTCAATCGAGGTCAGCGTCGAGGAGGTCATGAGGCATAGCGTACGGGGCATCGACCCAACTCACGGAAGGCGCGCCGTCGAACACGCGTTCCCGTGACTGTCATCACACGCGGCGCCCGTCCGGCAGCATCCGAGCCTAGCCCCACACTGATCGGTTCAGCCAGGTCAGCACAGTACGCAACAGGGGACGGCATCAAGTGCTGCTTCACCCGCGCGAACCGGACGCGTCGGGGCGTTTGACGGGGCGCCGATGCGGTTGGGCAATCACGAGATTTCCTCTGAATCGCCGGCTTGACTACGCACCGTGCATGAGAAGTACAAGACGGACGGGCCCCAGACTCTCGACGGCGTGAACTGGTGGCATGTGACCGTCACCCCAGGGACAAAGAAGGGCAAGTTCGGCGGGGAGAAGCGACTCTCCGCCTACCTGAATTTCAACGTCGAAGTGGGCGAGTCGTTCACAATGCGTGATCTCCGAGGGGCCATAGGCGGCGATGGCATCGCGGACACTGCTGAGCATCTCAATCGAAGGCTGCGAGAACTCCGGCCCGACGACTGGGTGATCTCTAGCTACAAGGACGACCGGGGTCTGCCGCCCGACGTCTACCGCCTGGATGCTATCGGTACCCGAGTCTGGCTTGGCGAGCGCAACAAGCGCGACAAGCCCTCGGCCAAGGTTCGTCGCCTCGTCTTCGAGCGGGACCTTTCCACCTGCCAGGTATGCGGCGTCGCCCGAGGCGAGGAATACATTGAGTACCCCGGCCGAATCGCCCGGGTAACACTCGGACACCTCGTTCCAGGCGAGCGCCTCGGTGGCGCTTCAGTGGACGAACTCCAGACCGAGTGCGCCATGTGCAACGAGGCCTTACGTGACTTGATCCCAAACCCGGAGTTGTACGAAGAGGTTCTCCCCTCGGTCCGAAGCATGACCAGAAAGCAGCTTGTTGAGTTGCTAAAATGGATCCAGGCCGGTAAGCGCGGACGCACCCCAGCAGAGCTGGCGTACGGTCGCATCCGCCGCCTTGGCTCTGCCGATCGAGAGAAGATGGCACAGAAGATCTTTGACATGATCGGAGAAAGGGTATAGCCGTCTCCAATGAGAAGTCCGAGACCTCCTGGGCATTGAACCCCGGGAGGCGCCGGAACATGCAGGCCATACGTCGGCGCGACACTAAGCCAGAACTAAGGCTACGGTCGATTCTTCACGCGAGAGGGCTCCGTTATCGCGTGGACTTCAGCCCGCTACCGTCTACTCGCTGGAAGGCCGACGTTGTGTTTACCCGGGCGAAGGTTGCCGTGTTCATCGATGGGTGCTACTGGCACCAGTGTCCTGATCATTCCAAGCCGCCGTCTCGGAATGTCGATTACTGGCTTCCAAAACTGGAACGAAACGTGTCCCGTGATAGGGAGTTCGACAAACGACTCAGAGAAAGCGGATGGACCGTTATAAGGGCATGGGAACACGAGGACCCCGCATCCATCGCAAATCTAGTCGAGGCCGCAGTTCGGACCGCGTAACGCGACCATCGGTCGCGTGATTATATCGAACGAGTCGGCGCGCCACGACATGGCAACGTTGGCGGATCCCTTCCAGGCTTCCCTAATGGCATTGGCCATGCGCCGAGCTTTTCAAGTCACGAAGCACTCAGGGATCTAAGGGCTCTTAACAATCCGGGGTGTAGTGCAACTACGTCGTGGTCAAGTCCCAGAAGTTTGGCGGCGAGAAGCGTATCGCGGCGTACCTGAAGTTCAACGTGCCGTTGGGGGCGACGTTCACGATGCGGGATCTGAGAACTGCGATCGCTCCGGCAAAGGGAAGGGCCGAGGATGCTGAACAGTTGAACCGGAGGCTCCGAAACCTACGTCCAGACGGCTGGGTGATCACCAGCTACAAGGATGACCGGTCACTTCCCGCCAACACCTACCGGCTCGACGCGGTCGGCACTCGCGTTTGGCTCAGCGAGCGTATGGAACGAGATGCCATCTCCGCCAAGGTCCGGCGGCAGGTGCTGGAGCGGACAGCCACGCTTGCCAGGTATGTGGGATCGCCCAAGGCGAAGAGTATGACGAATACCCGGGTCGCTCCGCGCGAATGACCATCGGCCACCGAGTACCCGGGGCAGCGGCTCGGCGGCGCGTCCGTCAACGAGCTCCAGACCGAGTGCTCCATCTGCAATGAGCCGATCCGTGACGAGCTTCCCGACCCAGAAACCTACGACGAGGTCCTTCCGGAAGTCCGCGGAATGGGGAAGAACGAGCTCAAGATCTTGAGGAAGTGGATCGCTGCGGGCAGGCGCGAGCGAAGTCGCACCGAACGCGTGTACGGACGCATCCGTCGCCTCGGCGCCGCCGACCGTCAGAGGATGGCCGACAAGATCACTTCCATCATCGGCGACTGAGCAGAGTTCGCCAGCCATGCACTTCCGAGTCAAAAGGTGAGGTCAGAGAGGTACCCCAGCTTGGCTCGTCAGACGCACAGACCACGAGTCCACGGTCAAGGAAACGATTGAATTCCTCGCAGTTCATCTCTGACAGCAAGACGCAGCCATGACACGCTGCGAGGTTGCACGAGTCCGTGCGGTCTACGCATTCCGGCGAAACTTTCGGTGGGCTGCCGTATGGTCTTGCCGTGCCAAGCTCCACGGATCTGCTCGCGCCAGAGTACGCCCGCTGGCAAGCCAGACTCGCGCACGAGTTCTTGGACGGACATGCGGGCCAGCCTGTTGTCGTGTTCGTTGACTATGACGAACTGCAGCGGCTTGCTGACGACTCCGAGGACGGTCCGCGCTCGCTTGCGGCGGCGGTGCGCAGCCTGGTCAACATCCGGCGGCGCGGCGCCATGTTTCAGCCGGCCCGTCTGGCTGAAAGGCTTTGGCGCCAAGGGCCACGGACCAGCCCGCCCCCGACGCTCCCCATCCTGGCGCTGAGCGTCTTTGCCGCGTCAGAGATGCGAGCCGACGCATCTGGAGCACGTCACAACTACTACACCAGGCTCGCCCGGGCCATTCTTCCGGACGGCGCCGACCACGAGGTCGAAGAACTGCGGCTCGTCCTGCGCCAGCAAGGATCGCTCGATCTCGCCACGCTCTGGCAGGGCTTCGACGCCTGGTTGTCTGAGCAGGCCGGGGCCTTCGGTACTTCGACGATTCGCGAGGATCCTGACCTATCGCGGATCGGTTACCCGCTTTCGCAGGCTCTTGTTCGCCGCAGCGACCGTGCTGTCCTCACACGGTTCTTCGATCGGATGAATATCGCCCGTGCTGGCGTGCCTGGTCCCGACGCACTCTTGAGCCTCCTCAAGGTCTGGACGCACCGTCGCTCACACGGGTTCAGCGAGCGCTTCGTCGAGGCGCTCGACGAGCCCGCGATGCACGTGTATCTGAAGCCCCTCATCCACGGGCTGGCTGTCGCGTGGGACGGCAAGGTGGTTACCGCTGAGGGTCTGCGGCGACTGGAGATCCGCCTCGCCATGGATCTTGACAAAGGTGAGGCGTGGTGGGTCGTCCCGGCGGTCTCCGACCTGCCTGGCGACATCGTCGAGGGCCGTGTCGACGGCACGCCGTTCACAGCTCTCCTCACTCCTGATGATCATTCATCGTTGTATGCGGCTGATGGCCTTCCTCCGGTCATGCCCATCGCGCTCCAACACGGTTTCTCAGCGCGAGGCAGTTCATGCGTTGCGGAGTACCAGCCGAGCAAGTTTCTCGCATTCATCGAGAGTGCCCACGCCGGCGGCTGGATGTCGGTCGACGCGCTGGAGGCGTACGAGGAGCATGTCGTCGCAGTCACCACCGATTTCGCGTCCGCCGTCGAACAAGCCCTCGGCACGGCGGCTGACACCGGTTGGCGGAGGGTCGCCGACGCGATCGCGAACGACATCCTGAGCGGCTATGCCATCTACTTCCGGGTGACATTCTCAGATCAGGACGCGCTCACAGCCGCAATCCGGAGGTTGCCCGGTGCGGCGGTCGGTCAGATCCGTCTCGGAACGACGGTCCGGCCGCGGCTCATCAACGGCCTCCCGCTGTTCAAGAGGGTGAGTCGCAACACCTACTTGGCCGGTGGAGAACCCGATCTGGAACTGCCTGTCGGCACTGAGCCACGAACCGTTGACGTCGTACTGGATGGGTCACCACCCCAGGGCATTCCCGCCTCGATGTTTCCATTCCCGTTCGCACGACTCGGTCCGTACGAGCCTGGGACACACGCCATCGAGGCCGACGGGGAAACGCTCCCCTTCTACGTCAGCCCGGGACCGGACGCCGACTGGAATCCCCCGGGTCTCGGCAGCTTGGCCTGGGTCGACGACCAGCTCCGCGAGGCGACCGGCGGCGCCGATGTTTGCGGGGCAATGACCGCCGCCACCGACTCCTCGAACAAGACGGTACTGGCGCGACGAGGCGCACTTGAGAACTGGCTCGTCGATCACCGCGGCCACGTCACAGAGCTAGCAGAGCCGCCTGCCCCGACATGCCTGGAACACGCGTCGTTCATGTTCTTCGACGTGTCGCCCAACCGCGGCGCGTGGCTGCTGCAACGACGAACGACCGGCTGGCAGGCGGTCCGCCTGCGCGTTGCCGAGCCCGCCTTCCGCGAGCTGACGGACGTGGACCGTCGCGTCGGTCTGGCCGCCGCTCACAACGTTCGGCTGGATGACCCGATCTGGAAACTCTACGTCGCTTCCTGGGAGCGCCACCAGTGAAGTCCGGCCTACTCCTGACCTGGATGAGCGAAACTGGCTCTGGCGACATCCGTGACATGCGTCAGCGGATTGCATGGGCGGCGCGCTCGGCCGACCTGAACCCTAAACCGTACGAGACCGGCCGCTGGCTGCGTGACATGTCGGCCCTTGGCCACGCCGAGATCGATTGGCAGAACGGACGATGGGCCGTCGCGCCAGCGGCCGCGGTCCTCATTCCGCAGTCGGGTGGTACGGCCGTATTGGCCGGAGCCCGCCGGACCGGACTCGTCGACCGGATCGAAGGCTGCGACGACCTTGCGGTTCACGTGGAAGAACGGCCGTCTGCGTTCGGGCAGCCATTGCCACCACCGCCATCCATCTACGTCCAGGCCGAGTCGCTTCCTCAGCTCAACGCGGCGCTCGAGGCCCTCGGCATCAACTATGCAGGGGCAGCTGCCGGACGCATCGCGCGGGGCCTACGGCGCATCGATCTAGATACGCCCGCGGCCCCACCCGCTTGGAGCGATGATGTCGAACATCTGCTCCCCCACAGCGATGACCTCCGCTTCGTGACCGGCCTGCCGCACGGTGATGGGCTGTGTCGTACGACTGTCCAAGGACGCCCCAGCTACAGCTACCGCCGCGGTGACAGCTGGTTCCGCACGGACCACGCCACCGGGATCTTGTACGCCCTCGCAGCCCAGAAGATCGGCGTCATCCGTTGGCGGCGTGACCGCGTTAGCGACGGCGAAGAGATCGGGACCGTCTTCGTCGACCAGGGCGCTCCACTGCCGCCGCTTCAGTCCCGTGCACTCGTGCTCTGCAGTGGCTTGCCAACGAAGTTCGGTCAGACCGCCAGAACAGCCATTTATTCGAATGTGCCACTAGATGTGGCCAAACTGGTGGGAGAATCCGTGCGCCAGAAAGTGACCCAGATCGCATGAATCGGCTTGGAGGTATGAGTGGTTGCAACTGAAGTCGAGGGTCGCGGCCTCGATGTCATCGGCACCTTCAATCGGCTCCGTCAGGCGTATTTCCGCTACTACAACACACCATTCGGCCTGGATGACAGGCGCCTACAAGACGAACGCCGCGATTTGTTGGACATCGACAAGGGTACGTACCGCCTGCCACTGGTCGAACTTCGTCCCGAGTACGCTGCTGCACCGCGCAGCCTGGCCGAGTCCGTGGCCGAATGCGGCGCCCCTCCCGAGTTGGCCGACTTTGCGGCCTGCGGCCTCATCCCGCCCAACCGTCCGCTCTATCTCCACCAGGAGCACGCGCTCAAGGCCGGAATGACCGCCGGCACGAACATGATCGTGACGGCCGGCACCGGGTCCGGCAAGACGGAGTCTTTCCTGCTGCCAGTGCTTGGCTCGCTCCTTGAGGAGTCGAAGTCGTGGACTGGCGGACCGGCAGGCTTCGACCCCTGGTGGCGCCAGTCGGGCGCACCGTTCGCATCGCAGCGTGCGGGTGAGTCGGGTAGGCCCGCCGCGGTCCGCGCACTGGTTCTCTACCCCATGAACGCCCTTGTCGATGACCAGCTCATGCGCATGCGCCACGCGCTCGACAGCGATGCTGCCCACGACTGGCTGAAGGCCAATCGGCGCGGCCACCGGTTCTACTTTGGCCGCTACACGGGCGCGACGCCGGTCACCGGTAGCCGCGAAACCGACTCGGCCGTCGCGCGACTGCGCGCCGAGCTGTCGGCTACCGAACAGCGTGGCAAGCGCGCAATCGAAGTCGCGCAGCAGACCGGCCGGGACGACGTCCAGTACTTTGTTCCACGCCTCGATGGCGCCGAGATGCGGTCGCGCTGGGACATGGCCGATGCGCCGCCCGACGTCCTCGTTACCAACTACTCGATGCTCAACGTCATGCTCCTTCGCGAGCGCGATGGACACTACTTCGATTCGACGCGCACCTGGCTCAAGGCGAACCCGGAACATCGCTTTACGCTTGTCGTCGACGAGCTGCACATGTACCGCGGTACGGCAGGCACCGAGGTCGCCTACCTGCTCCGCAACCTCAAGCAGCGCTTGGGCCTTGATGAACACCCGGAGCAGCTGCGGATCCTCGCCGCATCAGCCTCGATCGACGCCGAGCGCGACCAGCGGTACCTCGAAGAGTTCTTCGGCGTGGACGCCAGCTCGTTCGAGTTCGTTGACGGCGTCCTGAACATGCCCACGTCGGCGCCGACCGCGACCGCCGAACACGCCAAGGCCATCCTGGCGTCAGATCTCACGGAAACCGCTCAGTACGTTCGCGACCAGAACCTCACAGACACGCTTCGCCGTGGCTTTATCGAAGAGCGCGATGATGGCACAGAGCCCACGATCGCGAAGACCCTGGCAGACCTGGCATCCGCGGTGTTCGCAGACACGGAAGCCGAAGACCGAGAACCTGCGCTTCAGCAGATGCTGTCTGCGATCGCAGCCGATTCGGTAGACACCGACCCGAAGCTCCGAGCCCACTACTTCTTCCGGAACGTCCCCGGGGTCTGGGCCTGTACCGATCCCGACTGCACGGCTGCTCCGCGCGTCGATGACGAGCCACGGCCGGTCGGTCGCCTATACCGGGAGCCGGTTACACGATGTGAGTGCCGCGCGCGGGTCTTGGAGCTGCTCTACTGCCAGAACTGTGGCGATGTCATGCTCGGCGGCTTCACCCCCGAGGGCGCGACGCAGAGGAATCGAGTCGACACACTCCTCCTGGCGGACGTCCCCGAGCTGGCCAAACTGCCCGACCAGGTGCAGTTGCAACGCACCGCTGCCAATTACCTCGTCTATTGGCCGAACGCGGCGGCCAACCTCGACGCTATCGAGAAGTCCAGCTGGACTCGTGACCACGAGCGCGTCAAGTACGAGTTTCGGCGGAGCACGCTGAACCCGGCAACAGGTGGGCTAAAGAACTCGAGGCCGGGTGGCGGGCATACAGGCTGGTCGTTCCATGCGGTCGTTCCGAGGGCCAAGCAGGAGAAGCGGAAGCCGACGACCGTCGGTCCGTTCCCGACCCAATGCCCCAGCTGCGGTGATGACTGGGAGATCCAGTACGGCAAGGGTGGCAAGCGCCTGCCGCACACGGATCCTGCAACGCAGCGTTCGCCTATCCGTGGGATGCGTACCGGTTTCGAGAAGATCAATCAGGTTCTCACTACCGAACTGGCGACCGATCTGTACGGCGAGGACCGCAAAGTCATCATGTTCACCGACAGCCGGCAGGACGCCGCCAAGCTGTCGTCCGGCCTGGGTCTCCGCCATTATCAGGACCTTCTGCGCCTACTGCTCCACGAGCAAATGGACGCACACGGCGACGCTATCCCCGATGTCGCGCTTGCCCGAGCACACTATGTTGACAACGAGAAGACCGATGACTCGTGGGCGGCGATCGAGCGACTCGAACAGCGTGACGCGAATGCCTTCCAGCAGCTCCACCGGATCTGGGAGGGCCGCCCAGGCACCAGCAAGGCCGACGAGCCCGGCCTGGTGGCGCGTCTCGGCAAGGGTCCGACGATCGAGGCCTCCACCGGTGTCATCGCAGCGAGGCTCCTGAGCCTAGGACTCAACCCCGGCGGACCGCACGCAAGCCTCGAAGAAACCTCCAATGAGCGGAAGTGGACAAGCCTCTACGACTGGGGCACCACACCGCCGAGCCTGCGCGCCAATCTCTCCACCGAGCAGCAGGCCCTACTGGCGGACATCAACAACTCACTCCTGCAGGAGATCCTCGAGGGCCTGTTCTCGGGTGCCGGGCGTGACTTCGAGTCGCTCGGCTTGGGTTGGCTGGCGCTCGACGACGATGACAACTCGATCGACATCCCCGTGACGAAGGATCTCGCCTACGTGCGGGCAAGTCTGCGCGTTCTCGCCGACGCCCGTCGCTTCGACCGGCTGCGCGCCCGTCGCGACGACCCGCCTCGACAGCTGCGCAACTTCTGGCGGGCGATCGAGAAGGCCGGCGGACCGGGCGAGCAGGAGCTAGCAACGATGTTTGCCGCCCGCTGCGGCACCGCGGTCAAGGACTTCCTGATCGACCCATCGCGAGTCGTGCTGCGAAAGGACGGCGGGGCCGGATGGGTGTGTGACACCTGCGGACGGCAGCACCTCAACCGCGGCTGCGGATACTGCACGCGCTGCTATCGAACCTTGCCGGAGACTGGCGTCCCACTCGATCTTGAAAACGACTATTACGGCTGGAAAGCGACACGGCAGGCGGGCCGTTTCCGGCTCAACTGTGAAGAGCTGACGGGCCAGACTGACCGTATCGATGCGCAGGCAAGACAGGCGCGCTTCCAGGGTGTCTTCCTCGACTCAGGACCGAACGCCGAAATTGAGGTCGCCGACGGTATCGACCTGCTGAGCGTCACCACCACGATGGAAGCCGGCGTCGACATCGGAGCGCTGTCGGCCGTCGTATTGGGCAACATGCCGCCGACGAGGTTCAACTACCAGCAGCGCGTCGGCCGGGCCGGCCGCCGCGGCAATCCGGTCGCTGTCGCGCTAACCGTCTGCCGCGGACGGAGCCACGACGAGTACTACTTCGACGAGCCCGAGCGCATCACCAACGACCCAACGCCAGAGCCATACCTCGCCGTCGACCGGCGCGAGATCTTCGAACGCTCGGTGCGGGCTGAGGTGCTGCGGCTCGCCATGCCCGTCGTGGCGGAAAAGATCATCAGTGCAGGTGGCGAGTTCTACCCTACGAACAACGTCCACGGCGCGTTCGGACTGGTGAATGACTGGGCGGCCGCCAAGCCGCACCTGGTCGACTGGCTCGCCCACAACCAGCAAACGGTTAAGCGGGTGGCGGTCGCGCTGTCCAACCGCACGCCGCTCGCATCGGATGCCATCACGCTGGCAGCGACGTGCTCTGCGGAACTCCCCGGGCGCATAGATGCTGCTACCGCCGAGGGCGCCGTCGGCCATGAGGAACTCAGTCAGCGACTGGCCGAGTTCGGCGTCCTGCCAATGTTCGGGTTCCCGACGAGCGTCCGCTACCTGTACCTGGAGCGGCCGTACCGGTCGTACCCCTGGCCGCCCGCAAACGTCATCGACCGCGACCTAGCGATGGCGGTCAGTCAGTTCGCACCGATGAGCGAACTGGTCCGCGACCGCCGGGTCCACACGGCAATCGGTATCGCGGCGTTCGAGCCCTACGGGCGGCCACCGCGTCACCCATCCACCGACGCACTCGGACACGACCGGACTATCTACCTCTGCCGCTCGTGCTCATATCTGTCGGATGAGGACCTCGGCGACATCGAACTCTGCCCGCAGTGCGGCAACGGTCCTGACGGCTTCTCAAAGATGCCGCTCCGCGAGCCGCTGGGCTTCCGCGCCGCTCTGCCGCGTGACTTTGACGGGAACTTCTCGTGGTCGCCGCGGTCGATTACCGCTCGAGCGCTCGCCGATCTAGGATCCCTCCAATTGGCTGATCTCGATGCCGCCAGGGCTTTCTCTGGGCCGGGTAAGCGGTTCGTCATCAACGACAACGCAGGCAAGCTGTTCCAGTTCAAGGCGGCTGCACCTGGGGGACCCGATTGGGGCGGCTACGTCGCGGTAGAGGCGGTCGAGAAGGAACTCCTCCCAGCCAATGCCGTCACGGGAGACCCCTTCGACGTCGCTCTGGGGGCTATCCAACCGACTGACTTCCTTTTCCTTGGCCCGAAGAAGGCGGTAATCGCAGAGCAGGGCTTGCGACTGAACTTCACAACGGCGTTCCAGCCGTACGGCGCACCCGATGTCAACGACGGCCGTCGCGCCGCGTGGTACTCGCTTGCCTTCCTGATTCGCAAGGTCGCCTCCTCCAAGCTCGATATCGAGCCGCTGGAGCTGGTTGCCGGGATCTTCGCTGGTCTGGCCGACGGCGATCCAGCGCCATACGCGTTCATCGCCGACACACTGGAGAACGGCGCCGGGTTCTCGACCCACCTTGGACGCGACGAGGTACTACCGACGCTGCTCGACGACGCCACGAAGTACCTCACGCACCTGGCCGACCCGGATCACGCCGATGAGTGCTTGGCCTCGTGTTACCGCTGCCTGCGTGACTACGGGAACATGTCGTACCACGCACTTCTCGACTGGCGACTGGCAAGAGACCTGCTCCAGGTACTCCAGGAGGGTCAGCTAGCTGTCGATGTCGGCCTACTGCACAGCGCTGCCGAAGCGTGGGCGAACGGATACACCGCCGAACCCATTTCCGGCATCCCTGGCGCGGTGAAGTTCCGGCATCCCCAGCTCGGCGACCACATTCTGATCGTCCGTCACCCGCTGGAAGCCTCGGAGGCGAACTTCACTGCCGAACGGTTGGCGGAAGCGACAGCGCATGCGGAGATCGCGGTGCCGAACGCGCCTGTCATCTACGTCGACGGCCTGACTCTGGACCGCGACCCCGGCCGTGTTTTCCAGCTGTGCGAGACGGTCCTCCCGCCATCGTGACTGACGTCGAGCACGTTCCGAAGGAGTGGCTCTCACCGACCCGCGCCTGGCGCATGATCCGTTGCCCGGCGTCGGTCCGTCCGCTCGTTGGTGGAGCCACACGTCCGACCGAACTGGCCGACACATCTGACGTGAACGCAGGGTCTCTTGCGCACCGAGCCCTGGAGAGATGGATTCGCAGCGGCGGGTACCACGACACCGACCCGGTTGGCGCACTGAAGCACGCCGTCAGCACGTGCGTGGCCGAGTTGCGGGGCGATCTCCCATCCGGCTGGACGCTGGCACGGGCACGTCTGATCGCACGCGGGCCTGCGGTCGTTGAATTGATCGGCACACGTGCGCCTGAGCAGATCGTCTCCGAGGCGGAACTCTGGGAACCGCACCTCCGGCTACGCGGCAAGCCAGACCTCATCCTGCTTGGTGAAGAAGTCGTTCTGCTCGATCTCAAGACACAGACGTTCCTAGGCGATGACCTTCCCGAATCGATCAGGTTCCAGCTCGCCGTCTACGCCCACCTCGTCGAGCACACCTTCGGCTCGCGCCCGGCTCGTACCGAGGTCTTCTCGCTGAGTCGAGGCAGGGTCCCGGTGCCGATCACCGACGCGGAGATTGACGCCGCACTGACCGCGGTCGAGACCGCCCGACAACTAGACCGCGAGATCGCTCACCCAAGTCTTGAGGTATGCCGCTACTGCGATCGTCGCTGCGAATGTGAGCCCCACTGGCACGCAGCTGCTGAATGGCCAGACGCAGACTGTCTTGAGGGGATCGCCGAGCGCATCGAGGTTGCAACCAATGGAGTTGCTGCTGTCCGCGTACTCACCGAGCAGGGACCGACCTGGGTCAGCAAGATCCCGGCCGACCTGCTGACAGGCCAGCCGGGCGAGGCGATACGACTCATGCGCATTCGCCCTATCAAGACCGGGGACAATGAGGCCCCTACTGGATGGCGGTTCGGACCCGCTGGCGCGCTGCAGACCACGTCCGCGAGCTCGCGCCACTGAGCCGGCCGTGCATTGTCGTGGTCATTGTGGATCGCAGTCTATGACCTGTCTGCGCAAGAAGTCCCCGACCGCGTTGCCGACACTGTCACACGAGAGGTCCTACCTGGTCACCAGCCTGTCCCGCGAACAAGCCGGTGTCGACCAGTTAGCCCCGTACTCCCGTGTCGCTTGCGACCGATCAGTAGCATGCAATGGTGGCGGAACGCTGGGTGCCGACTGATGCAAGCCCGAGTCTGTCGGGGTCAAGTCCCAGGTAGTGGTGTAGCGCTGCGTTCTCCTCGATGAGGGTTAGGCGGTTAGTGCGGGCAGGTCATCAGCTCCGATCTCGGGTTCGGTGGTGGGCACGATGTACATGCGGGAGCGGGCCAGGATGTCGAGTCCGAGGTAGCGGCGGCCTTCGGCCCACTCGTCGGTCTGTTCGGCCAGGACGGCGCCGACCAGGCGCACGATCGCGTTGCGGTTGGGGAAGATCCCGACGGCGTCGGTGCGGCGGCGGATCTCTTTGTTGAGGCGTTCGGTGGGGTTGTTGAACCAGATCTGGGTCCAGATCTCCTTCGGGAACGTGGTGAAGGCCAGGAGGTCGGCGCGGGCTCGGTCGAGGTGCTCGAAGACAGCGGGGAGCTTGGCTTCGACGTAGTCGAGCAGCCGGTCGAACTGGGCTTCGACAGCGGCCGCGTCGGGCTGGTCGTAGACCGAGTGCAGCATCGCCTTCACCGCTGGCCACATGTTCTTCTGGGTCACGCCCATCAGGTTGAAGGCGTAGTGGGTGCGGCAGCGTTGCCAGGTCGCGCCGGGCAGGTTCGCTGCGATCGCCTCGCGTAGCCCGGCGTGGGCGTCGCTGGTGACGAGCCGGACCCCGGACAGGCCGCGGGCGACGAGGTCGGCGAAGAACTCGTTCCACGCGGCACCGGTTTCGGCGGTGGCCACGCGCATGCCGAGGACCTCGCGGTGGCCGTCGTTGTTCACCCTGGTTGCGAGAAGACGACCGCGTTGATGACGCGGCCGCCTTCGCGGACCTTCATCGTGAGCGCGTCGGCGGTGACGAAGCTGAACGGTCCGGCATCGCCCAAGGGCCGGTGCCGGAACTCCTCGACGACCTGGTCCAGATCAGTGGCCATCCGAGAGACCTGCGAACTGGCCGACCAAGCGCGCCGCGGTGAGAGCGGCGGCCCAGACCTGTTCTTCTGGTACGTCACAGATGCGCAGCGCGGAGGCTGCGATGGCGTGGCGTTTGGTGTCGGTGAATGTGTCGCCGGCACGGCGAATGCTGATGACGACTTCGACGAGTTGGAGCAGCACGTTGCCCAGGCGCAGATCGCGGTGGTGACGGTTGTTGGTAAGGCGTGACGCGATGCGGTCATAGGCGTCGATGAGTTCGCAGCGGACAGCCTTGGACCGCTCGAAGAGCGGCTGGCTGGTGACGTCGGGCAGCCGAGGGAGCATGCCGGCGTTGTGGGGAGCGATGGCAAGGGTGTGCACGTCGACGAGGACGAGGATGTACAACACGGTTGCCCAGTCGTGCTCGGCTGCGAGCTGTTCGATCTCCTCGACTTTGTCGATCGTCGGGCGGATTGTCTGCTCGAGCAGTTCGCTGAGGATCTCGCCTTTGTCGGCGAAGTGGTAGTAGAGCGAGGACTGTCGAATGCCGACGGCCTCGGCGATGTCTCGGGTGGAGGTGCCTGCGTAACCGCGACTTGTGAACAGACGCGCGGCGTGGTCGAGGATGTCCACGCGCACCGATCCTGTCGCGATCTGGCCGGTGTGGCGAGGACGTCCAGGCCCTCCGGGCCTGCCGGTGCGGGTCATGGTTGCTGACATCTCGATCTCCGAGTTCTGGCGCGGCATGAGTACCGCGGCTTGACCTGACCAGCGTGCTGGAGCAAGCCGGTCAGGCTCCCACGCGGAACGGCAACTTTCTGGTCCGCGGCCCAACAGGCGTTTGACCTGCATATCTGGGTGTTGATGAGTCGAGATCTTGTATCTGGATGCAAGTTCCTGCGCCGCGGTCACGCATCGCTGGCTGCGGGGTGGGTGCGCGGATACGATCGCGGCAGATAAGGACCGCAGACGGCGATCGGGCGAGGTATTCGACGTGGCACGTAGCGAGAGGGCAGCGCGCGAGCAGTTGCGCCTGCGCTTGGTCGCCGAGGATCGCTCGGTGGCCCAGATCGCTGCGCAGATGCAACAAGCTTTCGGTGACCGTCCGCGGCGTGCCTGGCGAGCAGCGCTCGGGTGGACGCAGTGGAAAGCGGTCCAGCAGTACCGGACGGTCAACCCGGATGCTCCGATCGATGACTCTCGACTGTCGCGGTGGGAGAACTGGCCACACGGGGGTTCGCGTCCCGCGCTGGAGGACCTCGCGCGTCTGGCTCGTGCCTTCGGCAACGGTTGCACAGTCCTCGACCTTCTCGACGACATCGATCACGAGCACCTGCCACTGGCCCAACAGGATCTGCTTCGGCAGCTGCGGACCCCAGCGGCCACTGCCGCTCGGCCGGACCGGGACAATGGCGCCGTGGACCTGACTCGACGTGAGGCACTCGGTGCAGCCGCGGTAACCATGGTGTCGTGGGGCTCCCCGCCGACAGCGGGACGACGCTACGGCACCACCGATGTCGCGCGGGTCTACTCCACCGCGGCTGGGTTCGCTCGAGCCGACCAGAAACATGGCGGCGGGAGCGCGCTCGCTCAGGTCACGGCCTACCTCATGGACGATGTCCAGCGCATGGTCATCGGGGTCTTCCCGAACGAGTCGGTCAGGGCAGCAATGTTCGCCGCCGCCTCCGAGGTCGCCTACGTCGCAGGATGGATGGCTTTCGACGACGCCCGCCACAGCCAGGCACGTCGTCTCCTGACCACTTCGGTCAAGCTCGCCGAAGAGGCCAGCGATCCGGCACTCGCGGGTCACGCACTTCGGGCACTCGCGCATCAGGCGATCGAGGTCGAGAAGCCCAACGACGCCCTCGCGCTCGCGGAGGCCTCCGTGGACGGCGACCGATACCGCACGGCATGCCCGCGTGAGCGTGCGCTGATCGGCGTCGTCCATGCTCGCGCGCTCGCCACCGCCGGCCTGGGCGGCGCCTCCGCTGCAGCGCTTCTACGGGCGGAGAACGACCTCGCGGCCGCGAGCAGTCGCGATGAAGAGCCCAGCCGGGTGTTCTTCTTCTCCCAGGCATCACTCGCACATGAGACCGGCCGCACGCTCTACGCCAGCGGCGACCTCAACGGTGCCGAGACCGCCTTGAGTCGTAGCGTCGAACTACGCGGCAAGGAGTTCATACGTACCCACGCGGTCACCCTCGGTTATCTCGGCGAGATCCAGGCCGCCCGCGGCCACCTCGACCGTGCCGGCGCGACCTGGTCGACGGCGCTGGACGCGACCAGCGGCGTACGGTCCGGCCGCGTCCGCGACATGGCCGCCACCGTGCGTCAGGTTCTCCAGCCGGTCCGTGCCACCAGCGAGTTCGCAGACCTCGATCAGCGCGCCGCCGCCTACCTCGCCACAGCCTGACCCGAACCCCCACCGCCTAGGAGCATCCGTGGAACCCATCCCCATGACCCCGATCGCCCAAGTAGTCGGCGGTCGCACCGAGCCGACCGACGACTACTGGGGCGGCACCCAGGCGATCATCCGCCTCGACCCCGACCTGTACCCGGTGGAGGCCACTCAAGGTCTGGAGGAGTTCTCCCACCTCGAGGTCGTCTTCTTCTTCCACCTCACAGACCAGACCGACCTCAACCTCGGCCCACGCCGCGCTCGCGAGAACCCGGCCTGGCCCGAGGTCGGCAACATCGGCCATCGCAACATGCGCCGCCGCAACTGGCTCGGCATCTCCCGCTGCAAGCTCATCAAGGTCGACGGCCTCGACCTCTACGTCGAAGACCTCGACGCCGTCGACGGCACTCCCGTTCTCGACGTGAAGCCCTGGTTCGCAGAGTTCGGCACTCGCGGAGAGACGCACCAGCCGGCCTGGGTCACCGAGATGCTCGGCGACTACTTCGCCCCCTCGGCCAAGGCCTAGCGACACAACACCGGCCATCGGGAACCGGCCGGGCCGGCGCTGCTCGCGCTCTGCGTGCGCCAGCGAGATTCTTTGCTTGATTCGGTTTAGATGTCGGTGCTCCCGGGTAGAACACTTCACGTGAAGGCTGCTCGGGCGGCATCGAGAGAGTTGGCAGGCAGGCGGGCGTTCGGCCGCCTGCTGGCGTTGACAACCCTCCTGCTCGCGTTGCTGACCGCACTCCCGGCCGCAGCGATCGACGTGCCGTTCGACCCGTTGCCGATCCCGGGCGAGGACGCGTGCAACAACCTCGATGCTCCGATTCCGGCTTCACCTCATGGGTTCGGATCGTTCGTCGTCAAGCTGGATATCGATCGGGCGGGGCGGTCGGCAGATCCGTTTGCTGCTCAGCACCCGGCGTCCATCGAATCGGTCTACGGGACCTCACCGCAATGGTTCACCTATGACAACGGCTGCACTGGGCAGTTCGTCGCCGAAGCCGGGACAGCGCTCAGCAACATCCTGCTCGAGCTCTCAGGTCTGCTGCCGAACTGGTCGCACGCTCTGCTCCACTCGGTGCTCGCCCCCACCTCATGGCTCATCGCACTCGAAGAACCCGTCGTGGATGCCACGACCGCGACCGCACAGGGAGTGTGGTCGCCGTGGCTGCCGATCGTCCTGCTTCTCGTCGTCGTGATCATCATCTTGCGGGCTCGAACCGGTCGGTTCGCAGGCTCTGCGACCGCAGCGGCATGGGCTCTTCTCGTACTCGGCATCTCGTCCTGGTTGATGAATTACCCGCTCGAGGCAGTCCACCTCGTCGATGACGGGGTGCGTGGAGCGACCGAGCTGATCGCCACGTCGTTCAACGACGACACGGCTCTCCCGGAAGACACCAAAGACCTCGGCGACGAGTCGGCGGTCGTCGCGGTCGACGTTCAGTTCGACCACATCGTCCGAACCACGCAGTACCGCACGTGGGCCACCGGAGTCTTCGGCAATCCCGACTCCGCGACCGCCGAAGAGTACGGGCCGAAGGTCTTCGCCGCTACGCACTTCTCCTGGGAGGAGTACGAGACCTACCGTGACGATCCTGACGGCGCCGGGGCGAAGATCGTCGAGAAGAAGGCCGACGACTTCAAGACGTACGCCGAGCAGATCAAAGAGGCCGATGCCCTCGCGTACGACTATTTCAAGGGCGGCCACTGGTCGCAGCGAGTCACCACCTCGCTCGTGAACCTCGCCATGATCCTGGTGACCTGCGGTTTCTTGCTTCTCGCCGCCCTCGCCACGCTGCTTGCATACGCCCTGGTTCGGCTCATCGTCCCCTTCTCCCCCGCGCTGGGTGTGCTGTTCATGATCGATCGCACCCGCGACACGGCGATCGCGATGCTCAAGCGTGTCGCGGGGCCGCTGGTGATGGGTCCGATCTGCTTCCTCGTGGGGCTCCTGCTGCTGCGATTCTTCGCGGCCATCCTTGCGACCGACACCATCTGGTTCGTCCTCAAGCTCGGCCTGATCGGCGTGCTGACGTACGTTGCCTGGAAGCTGGTCCGGCCGCAGGCCTACACCATTGGGCCCGTCCTGAATCGCGCCTTCGCGCCGCTGAGAGCAGCGTTGGCGGCTCGAATGGGCACCTCCACGGCCAATGTCGGAATCAACCCAGCGAGTGGGCCCGAGGTGGCGGCGACACAGGTCTCTGGGACGTCATCCAGTTTCCTTCTCCCATACATGCCGCCGACGGGAGCGGCTTGGACTGATCCAGATGCATCGACCTTCGTGCCGTACGTACCCCGACATCTAGAGGCCTCAGCGGCGGGTGCGGTCGCGGCCGACGAGGCTGCGATGCAAACAGACCGACGTGTGCAGCGCACGCTCGAACTCTCATCGTCCGACCCGGCGCACCGAAAGAGGTTGGCGAAACCGCCGCCTGACTCGACGGTGCTGGTTGACGATCGATTCCTTTACAGGACCGACGACGTGAGTCGGGTTTGGCAGGCAGAGGCGACCTTGAGTGAGTACGACCCCGAACACCCGCGCAACGTGGCGGCACAGCGCAATCTCGAGGACAAGATCAAGAACGTTGACCACGCTGGTCACCTGTTTGCCAGGATCTTCAAAGGCCCTGGCGATTTGATCAACCTGGTCCCGATGCATGGCAGCAAGGTGAATCAGGGGCAATACCGTCGGCTTGAGAATCTTTGGTCAGACCAGATTCAGCAGGGGAAGACGGTCGAAGTGACGATCGATCTCGACTACGACGGATCCAGCCGAAGACCAACCGACATCGTCGTCACGCACGTGGTCGACGGCGTCGAAGCGACTACATTTATCGAGAACGAAGAGCCCGATCCAGGAGGCACAGATGCTTGACACCAGTAACGAGTTGCTGGAGTCCATCGGGCACGTCGCCCTGGACGCGGCTCCAGCCGACTGGCAGCGCATCACGATCACGTTGTCGGGTATGGCCAACTCCACGACTGTTCGGGCCGAAGTCTCGACCCCGCAGGGCAGCCAGAGCCTTTCGCTGGGCGCGACGGGAGCTCGCAACGCGCACAAGCTCCGAAAGTCCATGTACACCGACGATGCGGGCACTTGGTATCGCGCAACCATGACTATCGACGCACAGCGGCACCTCGAGGCCGACTTCGACTACTACGGCAAGCCCTACGACGAGTCCGAAGAGGGCAAGGACTTCATTCGCGATCTCCTCGTGCAGGATCAGGCCAAGTACCCGCGAAGCCCCGATCTCTTGCCTGAGTGGCATCCGTCGAAGCAGGTTGCGTAAGACGTCTGCCGCGACTCACGCCTCCCGGCGCCAGCGGTCGGGGGTGGTGCCGTAGCGGGACTTGAAGCGGCGTACTAGGTAGCCGGGGTCGGTGAGGCCGGTGCGGGTGGAGATGACCGAGAGCGGGAGGTCGGTTTCGCGGAGGAGGCGGCGGGCTTCGGTGAGGCGGCGCTCGGTGAGCCAGTCGAGAAGGGTGCGGCCAGTGCGCTGGCGGACGACGGTGGTGAGGTGGCCGGGGGTGTAGCCCAAGGAGCGGGCCAGGTCGCCGGCGGAGACCTTGGTGGCGTACGTCCTCTCGATCTCGTCGAAGACGCGGCTGACCAGCGGGTCGGGGGCGATGGGGGCACTGGGGGCCAACCTCGCCGACGCCACCAGGAGGTTCGTGAGGAGCGCGGTGACGGCGTCGTGGGCGCCGAGGCGGGCGGGGTGGCGTAGCTCGTCGGCGAGATCGGCCAGCATCGCCTGCCAGCGTGGGCGCTCGGCCTCCGGTACGAGCGCGCGGCGGCCGTCGGCGGCGAAGAGCGCGAGCAGCGGGTGGTGGGCCCAGGTGAGCGGGGAGATGGAGGCGAGGGAGGGGATGGCGTCGGGGGTGAACGCCACCGACCAGGCACGGGCGTGGTTGAGCTCGGCGAGCGACTCGGCGGCCACGACCTCGCCGGGAGCGACCGCGTGGACCTCGCCGTCGCGCAGCGCCACCTGCTTGCCGTCGAGGCCGACGGCGCCTCCGCCGCGCTCGACATAGGCCAGCACCCAGAAGTCGTGGGCGTGGCGGTTGTCGGGAGGCAGGTGCTCGCCGTCGCAGTCGGGATCGAGCGGGACGACTCTGACCGGAGGCGCGCCGACGCCCTGGTCCCAGGCATAGACCGGAGTGCCGTCGGCACGCACGGTGCGTACGGCACGCGCGCGATCCTGCACCGAATCCGAAGAACGTCCCATGGTGACCGACTTCCCTCCCACCGCTGATCCGCAGAATGTCCCATCGTAGAGATATGACCACGATACAGATCATCGACGGCCGCGCCGAGAGCGATCGGGGCCGCGACTTCCTCCCCGGCATGGGCCGCGCATGGCTCCTCCCCCTCTACGACCTCTTCACCCGGTTCGCCCGCGTGCGCGCCCTCCACGAACGGACCGTCGAGCTCGCCGGCATCGAGCCCGGCCAGAGCGTGCTCGACGTCGGCTGCGGCACCGCCAACCTCTCCTTCGCGGTGCTCCGCGCCGTCCCCGGGGCGGTCGTCACCGGGCACGACCCCGACGACGGCGCGCTGCGGATCGCCGCCCGGAAGGCGGGTCGGCGGGGCGTACGTCTCTCGCTGGTGCAGGGGTACGCCGACCGGCTGCTGCCGAAGGACGGCAGCGTCGACCACGTCGTCTCCTCGCTCGCGCTGCACCACGTCGACGACGCCGGACGTGCGGGGTTCGGGCGCGAGGCCCATCGGATCCTGCGGCCCGGCGGGAAGGTGACCATCGTCGACTTCGGAGCACCCGACCACGGCCCCGGCGGACACGACCACGGGAACCACGAGGGTCACCGACACCACAAGATGAACGCCTTCACCGAGCGCAACCTTGACAACGCGATCGTCAGCCTCCTGACCGACGCCGGGTTCACCGACGCCCGCGAGATCGACCACATCGAGCACAGGTTCGGGCCGATCACGATCGTGCAGGCGACTCGCTGACGACGCCCCGGGGTTAGACCCCCGCCGCGCGGACCGGCAGTCTGACCCCATGTACTTCATCGGAGTCGACCTCGCCTGGGGCGTGCGCAGGCCGACCGGCCTGGCCGTCCTGGACGAGGACGGCCGCCTCGTCCACGTCTCGGCCGCCACGACCGACGACGAGATCGTCGCAGCCCTGGAGCCGTACGTCGCCGACGACTGCCTGGTCGCGATCGATGCTCCCCTGATCGTCACCAACCCCACCGGGAACCGGCCGGCCGAGGCAGCGCTCAACAAGGACTTCGCCCGCTTCGACGCGGGCGCGCACCCCACCAACACCAGCAAGCCCGAGTTCAGCGAGCAGCCTCGAGGCGCCCGGATCGCGGCGCGGCTCGGGCTCGACATGAACCCGCGGTCGGGCCGCCGGCGGCGGGCGATCGAGGTCTATCCCCACCCCGCGACGGTGGCCCTCTTCCGCCTGGGCCGGACGCTGAAGTACAAGCACAAGTCGGGGCGTGACATCGACCAGCTCCGCGCCGAGCTGGTCGTGCTGCTCGGCCTGCTCGAGGGTCTCACCAGCGCCGACCCGCCGCTGCTGCTCGACGACCCGTCCTGGCTCGCCCTCCGGACCGCCGCCGAGAGTGCCGTACGCAAGAGCGAGCTGCGCGCGGTCGAGGACCAGGTCGACGCCGTGCTGTGCGCGTACATCGGTCTGTTCGCGACCCGCGCACCGGAGCGCACCACCACCTACGGGGACTTCGCCACCGGCTACATCGTCACGCCGACGCTGCCCGACGACCTCCGCCCGACACCCCGCGGGCGAGCCGGGGCGAAGATCCACGACACCGCGTCCGCGGTCCGTGAGTACGCCGCGATCCAGCCGACGCTGCAGGAAGCAGCCGACCAGTACGTAGAGCTGGTGACCTCGATCCTCGATGATGCGGGCATCAACTACCTGACCGTGACCTCCCGCGCGAAGTCGGTCGCGTCGTTCGCGGCCAAGGCGGCTCGGACCGTCGACGGACGGCAGGTCTTCACCGACCCGCTGCGCCAGATCACCGACCAGATCGGGCTCCGGGTGATCACCTACGTCCGCAGCGACGTCCAGGCCGTCGCCGACCTCCTCGACGATCAGGTGGTGGTCCTCGACGACCGTGACATGGGTGAGGAGACCGCGAGCGAGGGCCGGTTCGGGTACGCCAGCCGCCACCTGCTGGTCAGCCTCGACGCCGCGCGCGAGGGCCAGGAGGCGTACGCGCTGTTGCGGGGCCGCCAGGCGCAGATCCAGATCCGCACCGTGCTGCAGCACGCCTGGGCCGAGTTCGAGCACGACATCCGCTACAAGGGCACCATCCCCAGCGAGCACGTACCCGACTTCGACCGACGGTTCACGCTCGCCGCCGGGCTGCTCGAGCTCGCCGACCGCGAGTTCTCCACGATCAGGGATCGGCTCCGGGAGGGCGTACCCGCGGCCAGCACCGAGGCTCTCGACGACGACCCGCGGATCAGTCCCCGTGAGCTGGCAGCGTTCCTGGCCGGGCAGTACGCCGACGCCGGCTGGTCGCGAACCGACCACTACGGATGGATCTCCGGCGTCATCCTCGAGCTTGGCATCACCTCGCTGACCGAGCTCGGCGAGGCGTTGCGCTCGGTCGACGAGGAGACCCTCATGGCGCGGATGGACTACCGCTATCCGCCGGGCGCGGTGCGGCGGCTCGACGACGCCCTGCTCTGGGTCTACGGCGACACCTACGTCGGGCTGCGTGCCAACGCGCACCGGGCGCCCGGCCTGCGGGCCAGGCTCGCCAAGATGCGCGACTCCGACTGAGCAGGTCGTTCGGGCGGCTCGCTGATGTCCGGTCGCGGGCCTGACCTCGTGTAACACGCTGTTCGTAGGACTATCCGGTCGTTCTGATAGGGCGAGTAGTCCTACGAACAGCGTGTTACCCCGAAATCCGATCCGGGGGCGGGCGCGAACTCCCGCTATGAGACACCTGGATCGCCATACCCTCGCCCATGCCGCCGCCGGTGTGCTCGCCGGAGTGGCCGGGATGTCGGCCGCGCACCTCACCGCTGCGCTGCTCACGCCGGCCTCGTCCCCCGCGCTCGCGGTCAGCACCGCGGTCATCGACGCGACGCCAACCCCTGTCAAGGAGTGGGCGGTGCGCGAGCTCGGCACCGCTGACAAGCCGATCCTGATCGGCAGCGTGCTGCTGGTCACGATCGGGTTCGCCGCCGTGATCGGCGTGGTGGCCCGCAGACGTCTGAGACTCGGCGTCGGGCTGATGGCGGGCCTGGTCCTGCTCGCCGGAGCCGCCGTGGTCCGCCAGCCGCTGTTCAAGATCACCGATCTCGTACCCACGTTGGTGGCGCTCGCCCTCGGGCCCATCGTGCTGGTGGTCCTGACCCGCGCATTGAACGCCGACCAGACCCCCGAGCACACCCCCGAGCACCCCACCGTGCATCCCACGGACGCCGACAGCGAGGGACTGTCCACCCGACGCAGCGTCCTGATCGGCGCTGGAGCCCTCGCCCTGCTCTCCGCCGCGGCCGCGACCGGCGGGCAGCTGATCGTGCGCGGCCGTACGGCGCTCGCCGACATCATGCTGCCGCGGGTCCGCGACCCGTTGCCAGCGCTCCCGGCAGGGCTGGAGGAGACCCACCAGGGGATCTCCCGGTTCGTCACCCGCAACCGTGACTTCTACCGGGTCGACACCAAGCTGGCCGTCCCGATCGTCGACCAGAACAGCTGGTCGCTGACCATCGACGGCGACGTCGAGCGCGAGCTCACCTTCAGCTACGACGACCTGCGCGAACGGGAGAACGTCGAGCACGACATCACCCTGACCTGCGTCTCCAACGAGGTCGGCGGCAAGCTCGTCGGCGCGGCGCGCTGGATCGGCGTACCTCTCCAGGACCTGCTCGAGGAGGCCGGCGTCGGCAAGAACGCCGACCAGATCCTCTCGACCGACGTCGAGGGTTTCACGATCAGCACCCCGCTCGCGGCCGCGATGGACGGCCGCAACGCGATGGTCGCCCTCGGCATGAACGGCGAGGTCCTCCCCCGCACCCACGGCTTCCCGGCCAGGCTGGTGGTGCCCGGCCTCTACGGGTACGTCGGTGCGACCAAGTGGGTCACGAAGCTCACCCTGACCCGCTATGACGAAGCGACGGCCTACTGGACCGACCGCGACTGGGCCATCGATGCCCCGATCAAGCTGTCCAGCCGGATCGACACGCCCCGCCCGCTGAGCAACATCCCCGCCGGCCGCACCGTGATCGGCGGCGTCGCCTGGGCCCAGCACCATGGCGTCGACCGGATCGACGTACGCATCGACGGCGGCCGCTGGCAGCCGGCCGACCTCGGCCCGGACGCCGGGATCGACTACTGGCGCCAGTGGTTCCTGCCCTGGGACGCCCAGCCCGGGAGCCATCAGCTGGCGGTGCGGGTCACCGATCGCGACGGCAACGTGCAGAGCACCGACCGGGCCACCCCGTTCCCGGACGGATCGAGCGGCATCCAGGAAATCGTCGTCACCGTCACCGAATGAAAAAAGACGAAATCCGAACCGGCCACCGTGCCGAAGCCCTCATGACAGCAAGAGACCAACCCTCGAAAGGCTCTCCCAATGAAGCTCAACACGATCACCCGCACCGGCAGCGTCGCCGCGTCCATGGCGCTCCTGCTGGGTCTCGGTCTCTCGGCATGTGGCTCGGAGGACACCGCGTCCGGAAGCGAAGGCGGGTCCAGCACCTCCGAGTCGTCCGAGGCCGCGCCTGAGGAGGACATGGAGGCAGGTGCCCAGACCTTCGGCGAGGGCTGCAAGCTGATCCCCGCCGACGGCGCCGGCTCGTTCAACGGCATGTCGACCGCTCCGGTCGCCTCCGCGGCGAGCGCCAACCCGCTGCTCAAGACGCTGGTCTCGGCCGTCGGCCAGGCCGAGCTCGTCGACACCCTCAACAGCGCCGACGCGCTGACCGTCTTCGCCCCGACCGACGACGCCTTCGCGAAGATCCCGAAGGCCGACCTCGACGCCGTGCTGGCCGACAAGGAGACGCTGACCAAGGTCCTCACCCACCACGTGGTGGCCGGTCAGCTCGGCCCGGACGAGATCGCCGGTGAGCACGAGACCCTGGCCGGCGACATGATCACCGTCGAGGGCGAGGGCGAGGAGTTCACCGTGGGCAAGGAGAACGCCAAGGTTCTGTGCGGCAACATCCCGACCGCCAACGCCACGGTGTACGTCGTCGACACCGTCCTGATGCCCTGATCGGGACATCGGACCGGATATCCGCGAGGATCGACACATGAGACCGCTCAGCTCAGTCCCCTCCGGCGACTCGTCGCCGGAGGGGGCCGGGTCCCCGGGGCTCGCCGAGCTCCTCCGTCGCGTCGCCCGAGGCGACGAGGCCGCCTTCGCCAGCCTCTATGACGCGACCGCCGCCCGTGTGCACGGACTCGTGCTGCGGGTGGTGCGTGACCCGGCTCAGGCCGAGGAGGTCACCCAGGAGACGTACCTCCAGGTGTGGCGTACCGCCAGCCGGTACGACGAGAACCTGGGCAGCGCCCATTCGTGGCTGCTGACGCTGGCCCATCGTCGTGCCGTCGACCGGGTCCGATCCGCGGAGTCCGCCGGCCGCAACGACACGGCCTACCACGGCACCACCCAGACCCCGCCCCATGACACGACGGCCGAGGCCGTGGAGACCTCCTTGGAGGCTCACCGCGTCCACGCCGCCCTCGAGACGCTGACAGCAGTTCAGCGCGAAGCCCTGCAGCTGGCGTACTTCGGTGGTTACACCCACACTGAGGTCGCCGCCATGCTGGACCTGCCGATAGGCACTGCAAAGACCCGTATCCGGGACGGATTGATCCGGTTGCGCGACGCGATGGGAGTGAGCCGATGACCGCGCACGACATTCACGCCCTCTCCGGCGCCTACGCCGTCAACGCTCTCGATGACATCGAGCGCGCCCGGTTCGAGGAGCATCTCGCCGTATGCGCCGACTGCCGCGATGAGGTGGCCAGCCTGCGCGACAGCGCCTGGATGCTCGGCGGCCTGACCGACACCGCTCCTCCTCCGGAGCTGCGCGACCGCCTGCTCGCCGGGATCAAGGAGATCCGGCCGCTTCCGCCCGAGACCGCGCCGAAGCACAGGGCGAACGAGGTTCCCGAGACCTCGGACGCATCGTCCGGCCGTCGCCGGTTCGGGTGGCGTACGTTCGCCGCCGCGGCCGCGGTGCTGGCCGTCGTCGGCACCGGCACGGTCGCCGCCGTCGAGCTGATCCGCGACGACGACTCCAGCCAGACCATGACGACCGCGCAGCGGGTGCTGAGTGCGAAGGACGCCACGACCGTGGCCGTCGACCTTCCCGGCGACGCCCGGGCCCGGGTGGTCCGCTCGGTCTCGGAGAACAGGGCGGTGCTGGTCACCTCCGACATGCCGGCCGCGCCCGACGGCAAGGTCTACGAGCTCTGGCTCCAGCACGACGACGTCATGGTCCCCGCCGGCCTGATGCCCGCCGGCAGCGACCAGACCGTCGTCCTCGAGGGTGACGCCGGGGACGCGAGCGCGGCCGGGATCACCGTCGAGCCGGAGGGCGGCTCGGACGAGCCGACCTCGGCCCCGATCGCGCTGTTCGACTTCGCACAGGCCACCTGACCTGCGCGAACGGGAGGCCGGCCGGCTCAGGCGTAGGGGTCGAGGGAGACCCCGGCCGGCTTCCCGTTCGCCAGTGCGTTGCCGAAGCGCGCATCGGTGAGCTTGAAGGTGGCGGCGCCGAAGTCGGCCGCGACGAGGCGGTCGCGGATGCCCGCCGGGTAGTTGTCCCAACCGACCAGGCCCTTGACCTGCCACACGCCCTCGTGGTTCTCGGGCGGCTCGTCCCCGCCGCCGGTCTTGGGGAAGCGGAAGCAGTGGGTGCTGCCGCCGTCCTTGTGATAGACGGCCTTGGGGTGCGTACCGCCCTCGAACTGCAGCTCCGACTCGGGCTTGATCTGGTAGCCGGAGTGCTGGGAGACGGACATGTAGCGCGCGTGACCGTCCTGCACCCACACGATGATGTGCTCCCAGTCGTGCCGGTGGCCGGCCGAGCCCGGACCCCACGAGACCTGGTCCTTCTCGAAGTAGTAGCCGTAGAGGTACGCACACCAGCCGTTGTTGCACTTCGAGCGGGAGTAGACGTTGGTGCTCTGCAGGTCGGAGAGGTCGCGGCACTGGCCGTTGACCGTGCCGCCCATCGCCAGGCCGCCGTTGAGCGTGCCGTCCGGGCCGATCGCCGGGGTGCTGTAACAGCCGTCGGTGTCGAAGTCGAGCGCCGGCTGCCAGGTGCGGTCGCCCTCCGGGGCCGAGGCCGGCAGCGCCGGGGGCGGGGCTGCCCAGGCGGCCGCCGGAACGAGGGAGAGCAGTGCGGCGAGCGGAAGCGCGAGGGCGAGCTTGCGCGTGAGTCGTTTCCCGAGAGTCATGTGGGGTCCCTTGATCGTGGGGGGAAGGGGGTGCCTAGATGCAACCAGCGCCACGATCGCGCGGCAACCCCTTGCTTGTGAACGCACCGGTAACGCTGCTCGCCGGCCCTGGTTGGATGGACCGGTGGACGCAACGCAGTGGCAGGAACGGATCACCTCCGAGCTCGCCGGCCTCGGCCAGCAGGAGTTCGTGATCGTCAGCGAGCCCTCGCCGCCGGCGCCGGAGCAGACCGGCTTCCTGGCCCGGCTCAGGGCGAAGTCGTCACGGTCCGCCGCGCCGTCTCGCTGGGGTCAGGTGCTGTGCGTGGACGAGGTGCTCTACGCCGAGTTCGCGGGTACGCAGCACATCGGCGGCACCTGGGAGGCCTCCGCCGAGCAGCACGAGGCGCTTCGCTCGGCCGGCTGGCTGACCCCTGACGAGACCGACCCGATCGCCCCTGCTCCGGCCGTGGCGCACTACTGGCGCACCGTCCCCCGGTCCGAGGCGGCCCGCATCGCCGGGCTCCTCGTCGACGCCTTCCGCATCCTCGGCGCCGACTTCGCCGCCCTCACCCTCGAGCGGGATCGGTAGCCAGCGGCTCGGTCCGGCTGCAGAACAGGTGCTGCGCCTCGTGGGCGGCGTTGCCGTGCGCGAAGGTGAGCGCCCCCTCTCCCGCGTCCTGCGTCTGCAGCGCGGGCGGGATCGGCGAGGCGATGACGCCGAGGCAGAAACGTACGGCCACCGGGTCCTCGGGCAGCGTGATCTTCCCGTGGCCCAGGTCGTCGCCGAACGGCTGGTTGCGGGTCGCCGGAAGGTCGATGCCGGTCTCGACCGTCACCGTCTCGCCCGGGGCGAGCAGCTGACCGCCACCGGTGGGCGCGACGGCCAGGTTGATGCCCGGCGGCCACGGGAACGCCCGGTGGGAAAGCACGAGGACCGGTCCGTCCTCGCCGTTCTCGGCGGTGACATAGGGGGCGGTCGACAGCTTCGTCCCCGCCCCCGACGGCACCAGCGTACGGTCGGCGACGAAGACGTCCGTCGACTCGTTGTTGGTGACCGTGTAGGTCACCGTGACCGAGTCCGGGTCGACCGCTATGTCCGCCGAGAAGTCGACCGCCGGAGCGGCCGCCGACGGGCTCGGGTCCGGCGGCTCGCCTCCGTCCTCGAAACCGGGCACGGCCGACCCGCAACCGCTCAGCGCGGCCACGAGGGCGGCGATCATCGAGCACATCTGGAGCTTCCTCATCGGCTCAGTAGTGCGGCCTGTTCGGCATCAGTAGGCGCCGAGCTGCTGGCACAGCAGCCGGTAGAACGCGGTGTTGGTCAGCGGGGTGAGCCGGTCCTCCAGGGCGAGGTGGACACCGTCGGGACCGTTGATCCCGGCGAGCTGCCATGGGCCGACCGTGATCGCCCAGGCGGTGCGCGCGCCGAGTTCTGCGAGGACCACGTCTCGAGCTTCCTGATCCTCGCCCAGGAGCTCGGCCATCCGGGCCGTCGGGAACGGGCGGATCGACCCGGCCGCGCCCTTGACCGGGCGGATCTTCAGCGTGCGCACCAGGCTCGGGACGAGGTGACCGCGCGGGGCGTCGAGAGGCTGCGTACGGGTGCCGTCGACACCGAGCTCGAGGTGGATGCCCGACGGGCCGACCGCGGCACGGTGCTCGAGGCGTCCCCCGGGGCCGGCGAGGACCCAGACGACCTCCGTCGCCGCGGCGCTCATGCCGGGCTCCAGGTCGAGGCAGCGGCGTCGATCTGGGCAGCCCAGGTCGCATAGTCGCTGGTCAGCACGGTAGCGGTCAGGGTGTGGCCGACTCCGTCGATCGCCACGAACCACTGTTCCATGGTCAGCGCGGAGCCGCCGGGCCCGTCATACATCGCCAGCCGCCGCCCCGCCTCCTGCCCGGCGATCGTGAGGCGCTCGAGGTCGATCGGCGTGTAGCCCGGCATCATCTCGGTGAACGCCATCTCGGAGCCGACCTGCCAGTCGCGAAACCCCAGGTCGCCGTTGGTCTGGGCGGTCACCGTGAGGTTGGAGCGGAAGGTCCCGCTCTCCGGCGCGAGCGCCAGGAAGCGTACGCCCGCGGGTGGCTCGACACTCTCCCAGCCTGCCGGGAGGGTCAGGGTCGTCCGGTGGTCAGACAAGGTCACTTCTTTCCCGCGGTGCGCTTCTTCTTCGGGCGCGACTCGCGATACCACTTCGGCTTGATGAACGGCGGGGTGGGCACGATGACCAGCAGCGGGTAGACGAGGCAGGTGAGCAGGAAGAGCCCACCGATGATCGTCCATGCCGCGGTCTGCTCCGGCACCAGCCCGAACGCGGTCGAGCCGGTGATGGCCAGCGCGGAGATGCAGGGCAGATGGATGAGCACGACGTCCTCGCCCACACCGCCCCGGTTCCACGCGGTCGCCCAGGAACGGGCACGAGCGGAGAGCCCGAGATGTTGCCAGAAGCTGACCCCGGCGCCGATGACGCCGGCGGCGAGGATGAGTGCGGCCCAGATCATTGCGGTCCTAGTCCCAGAAGGTGATGGCGTCGCCGACATCGGAGGCTACCTCGCCGGCGCCCTCCGCGAAGTCGCTGACCCCGTCGACCACGGCCTCACCGAGCTCGCCCGCTTCGTCGACCACGAAGTCGGCCGCCTTGCCGGCCAGCCCTGAGCCGATCGCCCCACCGATCACACCGCCCACGACACCGCCGATGACCGTGCCAGGGCCGGGGAAGATGCTGCCGATCGCGGCACCGGCCTGAGCGCCGGCCCAGGCCCCGCCCGCGGCGCCCGCGGTCGTGATCGCGGAGGTGCTCACCGTCCGGCTCACCCGCTCCGTCGTCGACAGCGACGGGTCATCGGCGTCCTTCTGCCACTGCTCCCACGCCGAGGTGCCGGCCGTAACCACCCAGCCGGCCCGGGTCGCCCACTTGCCCGCGGTCAGCCACTTGCCGCGTACGGCTGCCTGGTTGGCCTTCGCGTGCCAGTTCTTGTCGTTGAGCACCTTCGCGGCGCGCTCCAGCTTCGTCAGGCTCGACGGGCTGGCGAACCGGCCGTTCACCCGCGGCTGGAACGTGCCGTAACGACTCTTCACCATCCAGTCGACGCCGGCGCCGGCTCCCAGACCGGCCAGCCCCAGGGCGTACGCACCGATCTGCATGCCGTCGGAGAAGTCCTTCGGCAGCAGGCCCAGGTCTTCCAGGCGGTCCTCGATCCAGCCGTCGCCGGTCGACTTCGAGATCGCCTTGCCGAGGTCCTCGTGGGCGTTGTCCTCGTCCTTGCGAGCCGTCTCGACCCGGCTGACCAGGTCGTTCCACTTCTCGACCTTGGTGTTGTGGGCGTTGACGTCGCCTTCGGAGGCGTCATCGCCCGGCTCTGTCGGCGGCGAGATCATGGTGCCGCTGACCGCTAGTCCCGCCCCACTCGCCTCGGTGCGGATCGTCGACATCTTGGTCTCGACCGCCTTCAGGTCACCCGAGAAGGTCGAGAGGCCCTTGCCCATGGCCTCGATGCGCGACTCGAGCTGACGCAGGTCGCTCTTGCGCCTCTCCGCCTTCGACTCGAAGGCGGCGCCGGCCTGGCCCTTCCACGAGCCGGCGGTCTTGATCGCTTTGCCGAGGTCGGCGAGAGCCTCACCGACCTCGTCCTTGGCGGTCGTACACGCGTCCGCCGCAGTCTGCGCCTCCGACGCGTCGCCGTAGACCTTCGTGTCCATCGCCTCCGGCATCAGTTGCCCTTCACCCTCTGCTCGTGGCGCCGGCCCGCGTCGCCGGTCGCATCATCGGTCGTGGTCGCATGGTCGAGAGCGTTCTGTACGCCGTCGCTGAGTTTCCCGAGGCCTTCCGCCATCCCTCCGACGGCCGCCGCCAGCGATGCCAGCGCGGTCGCGACCTCGGAGGACGACTCGCCCACGTCAGGCGTCTTCTGCAACGGCTTGGCCTGCTTGAAGAGGTCTCCACCGGCGGTGTCGAGGGTGCTCTTGATGGACCTGAGATCGTCGGGATTGACGTGCATGTCGTCGTCACTCATGCCTTCGTCCTACCCGCTTTCGCCCATTTCAAACATGCCGCACGTAAAAAGCCCTATACGGCCGCCGCGGCCGGGCTCCGCACGTCCTGCTCGCCCTCGACGATCTTGCGGGAGAGCACGGCGAGCGCCTCATCGAGCTTGGCGTCGTCGGCGCCCCAGTCGGAGAGCTCGGTGACCAGCCACTGCTTGAACGCCGCGACCAGCTTGCCGAGCTCCTCCCTCCCCGCCTCCGTCAGTGCGTACGCCGTCTCGTCGCCGTAGAGGTAGCCCTCCGCCGCCGCGGTGGCGAACGCCGGCGCCAGCACCGCACCCGGCATCCCGAGGCGGTGGCCGATCGCGACCAGCGAGGTCTCACCGCCGACCCACTCGCGAATGCCGATCTGGCGTACGCACCACGCGGTCGCGGCGTCGAGGTCGACCGCCGACTCCCGGATCATGGTGAAGGTCTCCGGCGGCTGGCGGCGGACGAGCTGGGCGACGGCGGTGTCGAGGCGCATGGCGCTATCGGAGGAGTTGGGCATGGCGAAGCCGTCGCCCGGGTCGGTCGCGGCCGCCCTCGAGGTGTCACGCAGGGGCACTTCCTTGAGGAGGAGCGCGACCAGGAACGCGAGCCCGGCGACGGGGACCGCGGCGAGGAAGACGACGTGCAGCGTCTCCGCGTAGGCGGTGATGATCGGCGCGCTCTGGGCCTCGGGCAGCGCGTGCAGGAGGGCTGGTGTCGCGACCTGGTCCGGGGAGACACCGGCCGTGGCGAGCGCGGCGGGGAGCCGGTCGGCGAGCCCGTTGGCGTAGACGGTGCCCATGATCGAGGCGCCGAACGAGCTGCCCATCGTCCGGAAGAAGGTCACGCCCGAAGTCGCGACGCCGAGATCCTCGTAGGCCGCGGTGTTCTGCACGATGATCGTCAGGATCTGCATGCTCAGGCCGACGCCCATGCCCATGATCAGCAGGAACAGCGACATCATGAGGGTGCTGGTGTCGGCATCCATGGTCGAGAGCAGATAGAGCCCCAGCGCCATGATCAGTGCACCGGCGACAGGGAAGATCTTGTAGCGGCCCGTCCGGCCCACGATCGAACCCGCCACCGTCGACGTGACCAGCAGACCGACGACCATCGGCAGGGTGCGGATCCCGGACGACGTCGCGGAGACGCCGTGGACGTACTGCATGTAGGTCGGCAGGTAAGTCATCGCGCCGAGCATCGCGAAGCCGACGATGAACGAGAGCACGACGCTGACGGTGAACACCCGGTCCCGGAACAGCCGCAGGGGCAGGATCGGAGAGACCGCCCGCGACTCCACCCAGACGAATATCGCGAAGGCGATCGCCGAGCCGATGAACAGACCGATGATGGTCGCCGATCCCCAGGCGTACTCGGTCCCGCCCCAGCTGACGGCCAGCGTCAACATCGAGGCGCCGAGGCCGACGAAGAGGATGCCGAGGTAGTCGATCGAGGGTCGCTTGCCGCGGGCGATCTGCGGCAGCGTCAGGCTGGCGATCGCGATCACTGCGATGCCGAGCGGCAGGTTGATGTAGAACGCCCAACGCCAGGAGAGGTGGTCGGTGAAGAGACCACCGAGGAGCGGCCCGAGGACGGTGGTGGCACCGAAGACCGCCCCGAGGGCGCCCTGGTACTTCCCGCGATCGCGCAGCGGGATGATGTCGCCGATCAGCGCCGTCGCGGTCACCATCAGGCCACCGGCACCGATGCCCTGCACGGCTCTCGCGCCGATCAACCAGGCCATGTCGGTCGCGAACCCGCACGCGGCCGAGGCGAGGATGAAGAGCCCGGCGGAGACCTGCAGCATCAGCTTGCGTCCGAAGAGATCACCGAACTTGCCGGCGAGCACGGTCGCGACCGTCTCGGCCAGAAGGTAGGACGACACCACCCACGACAGGTGGCCGGCACCTCCGACGTCGGCCACGATCGTCGGCAGCGCGGTCGACACGATCGTCTGGTCGAGCGCCGCGAGCAGCATGCCGAGGAGCACGGTGCCGAAGATGAGATTGATCCGGCGCCGGCTCAGCTGAGGCTCGGCCTCCGACGTCGCCTGCGGTGCTGCCATTGCGACCCCCACGGTCTCGACTGGAATCAAACTAAGCCAAACTCCAGGCCGGAGCGAGAGACCTCGCGGAGTGTCAGGCGACCTCCTCGTGGTGATCGGCCAGGTCGCGGATGAGGCTCGCGGCCGGCTCATGGACGAATTCTGCGAACCCGCCGAGCGCGGCGAGACCCTCGAGCGGCACGCCCGCGCCGAGCGCCGTGATCGTCTCCGGTCGCACCAGCCAGGCAGCCAGGCATGCGGGATAGTCGGCCGGATGGTTGAACAGCTCGTCCAGCTCGTCCAGCTCCTCGTCATCGGGATTCCTGAACGCGTGCAGACCCGCGTCCATGGCGAGATTGACCAGTCCGTACGGAACGTCGGTGAGCAAGCCGTAGTCGCGCAGCCCGCGGTGGGGCCAGATCTCTCCCGGCTCGCGACCGGGCGTCCCGGTCCTGTCACGCAGCGCGTCGATCCACTGCTCCGGCTCATCCGCGACGGCGTACGCCACTTCCTCAGGCACCCGCAGCGGGGCCGTCTCGAACATCAGACCCTCGTCGATCGGCACGATCCGGCCGATCACGCACGCCCCGTCGTCGACGACGAGACCGGCACCGATGTTGATCGTTGTCACCTGCTCCCCGGTCCTCGGATCCTCCCAGACCAGGTGGCGTGGCGTGCGCCCCCGCAGCCGCACGCCACGCATCGGCGCCCGCACCCACTCCCAGATCCGGTCGGCGCCGGCGATGAGGTCGCCCGAAGCGTTGTGGCGCAGGAACGCCTCGAGCCCGCCGAGCTCGTAGAGGAAGGTCTGGCGATAGACCCAGTCACGATCCAGGATCTGGATCCGTTCGTCCTCCCGGTCACGTCCGGGATCGGGGCCGCCACGAACGTCCAGGGCGACACGGATCGCCTTCGACATCCGCCACTGGTTGCGCGCATGGGTCCCCTGCATCGCCTGCGCAAGGATCCATCGCGAGTGCGCCCACCTCGGCATCAGCGCCTCGAGCAGCCGCAGCTGCTCCAACCGCTCGACACGCGACGGATGCCAGAACT
This sequence comes from Nocardioides sp. NPDC057577, assembly GCF_042801335.1. Classification (NCBI taxonomy): domain Bacteria; kingdom Bacillati; phylum Actinomycetota; class Actinomycetes; order Propionibacteriales; family Nocardioidaceae; genus Nocardioides; species Nocardioides sp. NPDC057577. The sequence goes on from NZ_JBHVGB010000006.1 coordinate 69,919, forward strand.
GCTCCTTGGCGAGCTGGGCGCTGGTCGTGTGAATGATCTCCAGGGCCGACTTCACGTCCCCGCGAGCCTCGGCATCGTTCACCGCGAACATCGCCGGCCAATAGGGACTGTCGACGACCTTCTCGACGAACGACCGCCGCCGCGGATCCCCGGACCTGTTCGGTGGACGAGGTGACTTCTCACGCTTCTTTCGTTTGGGCATGGCCCCAGCAGACCCCGGATCCATAGGCCCCGCCAGCGCCTATCACCGGCATGTGGATAACCCCGTCCCGAAGCTCGCCTGTGGACAGTGATCGGCCCGGCGTTCAGGCAAGAGCGAGAAAGAGCTTCTCCATCTTCTTGGTGTCGACACTGTCGCGACCACCCTCGGCGAGGCACTTCTCCAGCCCGGTGGCGACCAGCGCATAGCCACCTCGGCTGACCGCCTTGTTGACCGCCGCGAGCTGGGTCAGCGCGTCCTCGCACTCCGAGCCCTCCTCGAGCATCCGGATCACGGACGCGAGGTGTCCGTTGGCCCGCTTGAGTCGGGTGATGACGGCCTTGATCTCGTCAGGCTCGAGCTGCATCAGAGTCCTTCTTCTTTCCTCGGGTGCCGCCAGTGCGCCGGAAAGCCACTGGCATCCCGGCGATTCTATAACCCCCCGGGGGGTTATGCTACCGTCGCCAACGTAACCCCCCGGGGGGTTACGTCGACCGGCGACCGAAGGGAGCCACCCATGACCACCACAACCGACCAGGCCTCACCCCACGGCAAGAGCGTCCTGCGCGACCTCGGGCCACTCCACCAGGAGCTGCGCCGCGCCATCCCCGACGTCTACGCGGGCTGGGGCGGGCTCTCCAAGGCGGCCTTCGCCGACGGCGCTCTCGACCGCAAGACCAAGGAGCTGATCGCCTTCGCGATCGGCGTGGTCGAAGGCTGCGACGGCTGCATCGCCTCCCACGGACAGGCCGCTGCTCGCGCCGGGGCGAGCCCCCAGGAGGCAGCCGAGGCCATCGGCGTCACCTTCCTCATGCACGGCGGCCCCGCCACCATCCACGGCGCGCGAGCCTTCGACGCGTTCTGCGAGTTCGTCGACGCCCTCGACGCCGGCGAACCTCCCGCCTGATCATGGACCAGATCCACAGAAGCAGGAACCGAACAATGTGTCGCCCCGTCCGCTGCAAGAAATGCAAGAAGACCACGTGGGCCGGCTGCGGCCGCCACGTCGCCACCGTCAAGGCCTCCGTACCCACCGGCCAGTGGTGCCCCGGCCACTCCGCCGACCCCAAGGACCCGAACGGCAACTGGCTGAGCCGCATCCTCGGCCCCTGACTGTCGGCGGTCGCACCTATCGTGCACAGCGACCACCACTTCGTCCGACGCCGTCGACGTCGACAGGACCCAGGAGGGCTCGTGACCGCGCTCGTCGATCCGGAGCTCGCCACGCGCGACCTGCAAGCGCGGAGAGCCTGGGTCGCGCGCGAGCTGGAACTGCAGGACGGCGTGGCCAGCCGAGCACAGCTCACCTTCGGCGGCTACACCCCGAACGACATCCGTCGCGCGATCAGACGCCGCGAGATGCAGCCCGTTCATCGCGGTGTCTACGTCACCCACACCGGTCCCCTCACCTGGTCTCAGCGTGCCTGGGCGGCGGTGCTCTACGCCGAACCCGCAGCGCTGTGCGGCCCATCCGTTCTGGAGCCGAAGCGCACCGATGAAGTCCACGCACCCATCCATGTGGCGATCGACCACGCCCGCCGCCTCGACCCACCGTCCGGCGTCGTCATCCACCGCGTGGTCGGTCTCTCCCGGCAGACCTTCGCCGCCGACCGCCCACCGCGGCTCAAGCTCGAGGACAACGCCCTCTTACAGGCCAGGTCCGCATCCTCGGAGATCGAAGTGATCGGCCTGCTCACCGACACCATCGGCCGCCGCGGAGTGACCACCCATGCCGTACGCACCGCGCTGAAGCGCCACCCACGACTCCCCCGCCGCGCCTTCATCAGCGACCTGCTCACCGACGTGGATGAAGGCACATGCTCGGTCCTCGAGCACGCCTACCTCACCCGAGTCGAGCGCGCCCACGGCCTCCCGACAGGCACCCGCCAGAGCCAAAGACTGACGCCGACCGGCAAGGAGTTCCGCGACGTCGAGTACGACGCGTACGACCTCGTCGTCGAGCTCGACGGCCGCCTCAACCACGAGTCATGGAGCGCCCAGGGTCGCGACGCCGACCGGGATCTCGACGACCTGGCCCTCGGCGGTCGGACCACCGCACGCCTCCGCTGGCACCAGATCTTCGGCACCTCATGTCGCACCGCAGCCAGGATCGCCCAGATCCTGAAAGCCAATGGCTGGACTGGTGCCCCATCCACTTGTGGCAAGCAGTGTGAACTCCCGACGTGGGAGTCCTGAGGTCACCCGGTGACACCGGAACTCCCACGTCACCCCTGGCCGGTACGACCGCCGCTGTGGATGTGCACGTGGAGGTGCTTGGAGTCCTGGTAGGCACCCAGGTTGGTGAGGACCGCCGCGGCGCCGTGCTCGAGCTCCACGTCCCTGGCCACTGCTTGGACGACACCGAACAGCTCACGTATGTCGGTCTCGTCCTCGGCACTCACGGTCGTCAACGAGCCGATGTGACGCTTGGGCACCACCACGATGTGGACCTCCCAGAACGGCCGCGTGTGGTGGAACGCGAGCACTTGTTCATCCTCGTGCACAACGTCCAGGCGGGCACGGTGTGGAATCGCGACATCGCAGTAGAAGTCGGACCCCGCGTACGGGGCGTCAGTGCCATCTGAGCTCATCCGGAAAACCTATGTTCCGCGCAACCTGGGAGTCCTGATGTCACCCGGTGACACCGGGACTCCCACGTCACCCCTGGTCGCGGCGCCCCACTGTGGATGTGGACGTGGAGGTGTGTATGGAGTGGCCAACACTGAAAACGAGCCGGTCCCGCACCCTCACTCGGGTGCGGGACCGGACTCAGTCACTCACGACTCAGCTGCAACCGGAGGTCGAGCCGCAGCCCTCGCAGACGTAGCAGGAGCCGGCGGGGCGCATCTTGGTGCCGCAGGTGAAGCAGAGCGGGCTGTCGATGGCCATGCCGCTGATCGACTCGAGCAGCTCGGTGGTGGTGTGAGCGGTCGCCTTGGGCGCCTCCTCGACGACCTCGGCCTCCTCCTCGATCTCGGCCTCGACCGGCTCGACGACAGGAGCGGCCTTCGGGGCCGGAGCCGGCTTCTGGACGAGCTCGGCGGCGGTGGTGCCGTTGCCGAGCTGCTCGTAGGAGCCGGTCTCGAGGTAGCGCTGGCGCTCGTCGGCGGAGTAGATGCCGAGAGCCGAGCGGTCCTCGAAGGACATGTAGTCCAGCGCCAGCCGGCGGAAGACGTAGTCCATGAGCGACTGCGCCATGCGTACGTCCGGGTCGTCGGTCAGACCGGCGGGCTCGAACTTCAGGTTGGTGAACTTGGAGACGTAGGTCTCCAGGGGCACGCCGTACTGAAGGCCGACGGAGACCGCGATGGAGAAGGCGTCCATGACACCGGCCAGGGTCGAGCCCTGCTTGCCGAGCTTGAGGAAGACCTCTCCGAGCTCGCCGTCGGCGTGGGCACCGGAGGTCATGTAGCCCTCGGCGCCACCGACGGTGAAGGAGGTGGTGCGCGAGACGCGGGACTTCGGCAGGCGCTTGCGGGTCGGCGCGTAGACGATCTTCTCGATGATCTTCTCGACGACCTCGGGCGCGACCTCGGCCTCAGCAGCAACCTCGGCGGCGACCGTGGAGAGACCCTGGTCCTTCTTGGCGTTCTCCGACTTGCCGTCGGCCAGAGGCTGACCGACCTTGCAGTTGTCGCGGTAGATCGCGGTGGCCTTCAGGCCCAGCTTCCACGACTCCATGTAGACCTGCTCGATCTCCTCGACCGTCGCGGTCTCGGGCAGGTTGACGGTCTTGGAGATAGCACCGGAGAGGAACGGCTGGGTGGCCGCCATCATGCGTACGTGGCCCATCGGCTGCAGCGCGCGCTTGCCCATCGCGGTGTCGAAGACCTCGTAGTGCTCCTGACGCAGACCGGGGGCGTCGATGACGTGGCCGTGCTCGCCGATGTAGGCGACGATCGCCTCGATCTGCTCGGGCTGGTAGCCCATCTTCTTCAGCGCACGCGGGATCACCTGGTTGACGATCTGCATCGAGCCGCCGCCGACGAGCTTCTTGAACTTGACCAGCGAGAAGTCGGGCTCGATGCCGGTGGTGTCGCAGTCCATCATGAAGCCGATGGTGCCGGTCGGCGCGAGCAGCGAGGCCTGCGCGTTGCGGAAGCCGTTGACCTTGCCGAGCTCGACGACGTCGGACCACACGCGGGTCGCCGCGTCGATGATGTTGCGGTCGACCGGGTTGATCGAGCGGACCGCGTCGTTGGCGGCCTGGTGCTTGCGCATGACCCGCTGGTGGGCCTCGGCGTTGCGGGCGTAACCGGCGTACGGCCCGACGACGGCGGCCAGCTCGGCCGAGCGCTTGTAGCCGGCACCGGTCATCAGCGAGGTGATGGCGGCGGCCATCGTGCGGCCACCCTCGGAGTCGTAGCCCAGACCCATCGCCATCAGCAGCGCGCCGAGGTTGGCGTAGCCGATGCCGAGCTGGCGGTAGTCGCGGGTGGTCTCGCCGATCGCCTCGGTCGGGAAGTCGGCGAAGCAGATGGAGATGTCCATCGCGGTGAAGACGACCTCGCAGGCCTGCTGGAAGCGCACGGCGTCGAAGGTGTCGTCGTCCTTGAGGAACTTCAGCAGGTTCAGCGACGCCAGGTTGCAGGAGGAGTTGTCCAGCGACATGTACTCCGAGCACGGGTTGGAGCCGGTGATCCGGCCCGTCTCCGGGTTGGTGTGCCAGTCGTTGATCGTGTCGTCGTACTGCAGACCCGGGTCGGCACACTCCCACGCAGCGATCGAGATCTTGCGGAACAGCTCGCGGGCGTCGATCTCCTCGATGATCTCACCGGTGGTACGCGCCCGGAGGCCGAACTTCTTGCCCTCCTCGACAGCGCGCATGAACTCGTCGGAGACGCGCACGGAGTTGTTGGCGTTCTGGTACTGCACGGACGAGATGTCCTTGCCGCCCAGGTCCATGTCGAAGCCGGCGTCGCGCAGCGCGCGGATCTTGTCCTCCTCGCGCGCCTTGGTCTCGACGAACTCCTCGATGTCGGGGTGGTCGACGTCGAGCACGACCATCTTCGCCGCGCGGCGGGTGGCGCCACCGGACTTGATGGTGCCCGCGGACGCGTCGGCGCCGCGCATGAAGGAGACCGGACCGGAGGCGGTGCCGCCGGAGGACTTCAGCAGCTCCTTGGAGGAGCGGATGCGGGAGAGGTTGAGACCGGCACCGGAGCCGCCCTTGAAGATCAGGCCCTCCTCCTTGTACCAGTTCAGGATCGAGTCCATGGAGTCGTCGACCGAGAGGATGAAGCAGGCCGAGACCTGCTGGGGGGACTCGGTGCCGACGTTGAACCAGACCGGCGAGTTGAAGGCGAAGTGCTGGTTGACCAGCAGCCAGGTGAGCTCGCGACCGAAGAGGTCCGCGTCGGCCTCGGAGGCGAAGTAGTCGTTCTCCTTGCCGGAGGCGACGTAGGTGTTCACGACCCGGTCGATCAGCTGCTTCAGGCTCTGCTCACGCTTGTCGGTGCCGATGGCGCCGCGGAAGTACTTCGTCGTCACGATCGTCGAGGCGTTGATCGACCAGAAGTCGGGGAACTCGACTCCGGTCTGCTCGAAGACGGTCTCGCCGGTCTTCCAGTTCTTCTGGACGACGTCGCGCCGCTCCCAGGTGATCTCGTCGTAGGGGTGGACGCCCTCGGTGCTGAAGATCCGCTCGATCTTCAGCCCGGCGCCTGCCTTCGCCGATGCCTGTGCCTCTGCTGCCGTGTCTGTCATTTCGTTCCCCCTGTTGTCATCGATCGCTGTGCCGTACTGCTGGTCGGTGCTGATGGTGGAGTCCTTGCTCTGTTCTATCTGTTTCGCTGGATGGCCCGGACAGGTCGCTTCCCCACGGCCTGCCCGGGCCGGTCTGTGCCATCCCTATTTCATGGCCGTGGGACCTAGTCGGTGCCCACCGGGGCCTCGACCGGATGTTCTGCCTCGAAGTCTTGGACTTCCCGTTCCGTACGCAGCATCTGGATCTCACGCTCGAAGTCGTCCGCCGAGCCGAAGGCCCGGTAGACGCTCGCGAAGCGCAGGTAGGCCACCTCGTCGAGCTCGCGCAGGGGCGCGAGGATCGCCAGCCCCACCTCGTTGCTGGGAACCTCGGCGAGCCCCTGGCTGCGCAGCGCCTGCTCGACCTCCTGGCCGAGGCAGGCGAGCTGGTCCTCGGTGACCGGCCGGCCCTTGCACGCCTTGCGTACGCCGTGCACCGCCTTGTCGCGACTGAACGGCTCCGCTGCGCCGGAGCGCTTGGCCACCATCAGCTGCATCTGCTCGACGGTCGTGAACCGCTTCCCACACTCCTGGCAGACCCGGCGGCGCCGGATCTGGCCACCGTCCTCGGCCACGCGGGAGTCGAGCACCTTGGTGTCGCTGTGTCGGCAGAACGGACAGTGCACGGTCGAGCCCCTCTCGTGAGACCTGTGGATCCAGGCCGTCTCAACGGCGGCCCGAGCCTGTGGAACCTGTGGATATGAGCGTGAGTCCCTGTGGAACAACACCCCCATCGCTGTGGGCCATCCGCCTGTTCATGTGAACTAGATGTGGATAACTACAGCGGTGTAACTACTAGATGTAGTGGTAACCGTACGCCCGCCCCCACGACGATGCAAGCGAGCGGCGCGTTTACCCGCGCGCCCGGCGTGTCGCCGGTCAAACACCGAAAGATTCCGGTTCAGCGGCGCCGGACTGGCCTGGATGAGTAAGAATGGCCCCCGTGACAAACATCTCCGGAGGAAATCGCGTCGGGTCGCGGAGAGGCACGCGCCCCAGAAGCGGTCCCCGGCCACCTTTCATCTTGCCTGCGATCGCGACACTGGCCTTCCTCGTCATCTGGGGAGTGCTCGTGTGGGTCGCCGTCGGTTTCGGGGCCGACGCACGGGGAGGCGATTCCGGCGCCTGGGCGAAGCTCGCCGTCGCGGCGGTCGTTGCAGTCGCCTGTCTCTTCTTGACCTTCACCTTCGCCGGGAAGGCCTGGCGGGCCTTCTCCGGCTCCCCGACCACGCCACCCGCCGACGACTACACCGGAAGCCACTCCAACGCCTACGTCGAGGAGCAGGACTACTCGGACACGACCTACTCCGACCAGCAGCTCTACACGGAGCAGGCCTACCCGGAGCAGGACTACTACGGCGCCGGTTCCTACGGCTACGACGACACCGGCTCCTACGGCCGGCACAGCTCCGACACCGGGAGCCAGTCGCCCTACGGCGACACCGGGAACCCGTCCTACACCGACACCGGATCGCAGTCGCCCTACGGCTATCCCGGCAGCGATCAGGGCTACGGCAACACCGGCAGCCGGGCCGCCTACAGCACGTCGTCCTACCTGCCGCCGACCAGCCCTCCACCTTCCCCGCAGCCCTACTACTCGAGCCCGCCGACACCGACGTCGACGCCACAGAGCACTTCGGGGTACGGCTCGCAGGGGTACGGCACGGACAGCTACCCCGCCCAGCAGGGTGGCTCGCCGCAGTATCAGTCCGGTGCCTACCAGACCCCGACCGGCTACGGTCAGACGGGCTCGAGGGCCCGACTGACCCAGGACCCCGCCGCGACCCAGGCGATGCCCACCCAGCGGCAGCCCCAGGATTCCCCGGTCGAGCCGGACGACGAGTGGCCGCCGCGGCACGGCACCCGCAACAAGCAGTGGCCGCCGGCCGAGCCGGACCGCCCCTACCGCGGGCGCCACTGACGAGACAGCGAGAGTGCTGCAGACGCTTCCCATCGTCTGCAGCACTCTCACTTTTCCCGGTTGCCGGCCGCCGGGGTCGAAGGAGCAGCCGGACATCTGTGGGGCGCCCTACGGCGCGGTCGGGATGATCAGGGTCTGACCGGACATGAGCATCGAGGACTCGAGACTGTTGAGCTCCTTGATCGTCTGCTCCATCTCCCGAATCGAGGCGTCGGTCCCGGCGACGGCCTTCGAGGAGATGTCCCAGAGCGTGTCGCCATCGCCGACGACCATCGTGTGGGCGGCGGGGGCGGGGCCACGAAATCCGGCATCAGCGTCCGCACCGTTCTCCACCGCGAAGGCCACCCGGGCTCCGATCAGTGCGATCCCGAAGAGCACGACGAGCGCGAATGCGAACACGACGACGCGGCCGCGGCGAGTGAGCCGCACGGTCGAGCGACGCACCTCCCGCACCGGACGGGGCGGCTCGGCTACGGGCAGCACATAGACTGTTGCACTCATCTCACGGCCTCCTGATCACAAGTCTCTCGATCACGTGTTCGATCGAGCACATGTTCGAAGGTAGATCACGTGTTCGAACAACGCAAGTAGCGACGCCCAGAATTTTCGAACGCCGACACGCGCCACCCATGAGATCGAACAAATGTTTGATGTCGTGGTGCCAGAGGGACTAATGTGGTGACATGACCACGCAGAAGACAGGCACCGGATCAGGCGGTTCGAAGAAGAGCCGCGTCCGCGAGCTGCCCGACGGGCCGCCGGACGCGACCGGGCTCACGCCGCGTCAGCAGCGCATCCTCGCTCACCTGCGCGACAGCATCGAGCAGCGCGGCTACCCGCCCAGCATGCGCGAGATCGGTGCTGCGGTCGGGTTGACCAGCACCAGCAGCGTCGCCCACCAGCTCCGGGCGCTGGAGCAGCGTGGTCTGATCCGCAAGGACCCGAAGCGACCGCGCGCCCTCGAGGTCTTTCTCCCCGAGGTGATGGCCCACCGCAAGGCCATGTCCGGCGAGGAGCCCGAGACGACGTTCGCGGCCGAGGCCGTTGTCAACCCCAACCCCGACGCCGCCATGGTCCCCCTGGTCGGGCGGATCGCGGCCGGTGGCCCGATCCTGGCCGAGGAGACCTCGAGCCAGCAGAGCGTCGAGGACGTCTTCCCGCTGCCCAAGCAGCTGGTCGGCAACGGCGACCTCTTCCTGCTCTCGGTCTCCGGTGACTCGATGGTCGACGCGGCCATCTGCGACGGCGACTTCGTGGTCGTGCGCCAGCAGCCGACCGCCGAGAACGGCGAGATCGTGGCCGCGCTGATCGACGGCGAGGCCACGGTCAAGACGCTCTCCCGCAAGGACGGCAAGGTCTGGCTGCTGCCGCACAACGCTGCGTACGAGCCGATCGACGGCACCCACGCGACGATCCTCGGCAAGGTGACCGCGGTCCTGCGCAGCCTCTGAGCCCGCCCCGGGGACCAGCCCGGAAACACTGCGTGAACTCAGCCGCCGGCCCATGAC
>NZ_JBHVGB010000007.1:0-74080 GCF_042801335.1 Nocardioides sp. NPDC057577
GGGTTCGACCCTTTGGTCGACCCGGCGCCGAGGCGCGTGATCAGCGAGCGTAGACGGCGACCTCCCTCACCGAATAGCCGTAGCTGGTCGCGCGCCGCACCCCATGGACCCGCACGTAGCGCGCCGACGTCGGCGTGAACTGCGCGGTGTCGATGGTGCCGTTGCCGGCATCGGTGCTCCAGACCTGGCGCCAGGTGCTGCCGTCGGTGGACACCTCGATGCGGTACGCCGAGGCGTACGCCCGCTCCCACTCGAGCACCACTCGGCCGACCGTCTGCGTCGACCGCAGGTCCAGCTGCAGCCACTGGTCATCGCTCCAGTTGCTCGCCCAGCGCGTGCTGGTGTCACCGTCGATGGCCTGGCCCGCGGCATAGCTGGTCCACGGGTGCCACTCCACGCTGCTGGCGCTCGCTCGTGACCCCGCGGCGAGGTCGGTCGGATCGACGTAGGAGGTCGTGGCGCCCCAGGTGTCCAGATAGGACTGGGCGCCGCGGAACATCTCCTTGACCGTCTTCTCGCCGCCGACCCGCCGGATGTCCTCGATCCAGTCCGGGATCAGGCCGTAGTGCGCGCCGCCGTCGACGTTGACGTCCCACACCCGCTCGCCCGTGACCTGGCGGTCGACCAGCGATCCGCCGTCGACGGTGCGATAGGGGTAGACCACCTTGTCCGGCGCGTCCTCGCCGCGCGGCGCCGGCCAGCCGCCGACACCGTTCATGTCCGAGCCGAAACCCAGCCCGACGTCGTACTTCTCCCGGAGCGGCCGGCTGCGGTCGGTCTCCGCGACGAAGCCCTTGCTCGCGCTGTCGTAGCTCCCGATGAAGCCGCCCAGGCGGTAGACCCGCTCGCTCCAGCCGAGGTCCATCCAGCTGTGGCTGGACAGCGCGCCGGGGTAGTCGACGGACTCCAGGATCTCCAGCGTGCGACCGGTGGCCTTCGTGCTCATGTGGTCGAGCTCGACCATCATGTTGCGCCGCATCATGCCCTTCAGGGCGTACTCTCCCAGCCTGGTCAGGCCGCGTACGTTGCACTGCGCCCCGTCGGGATAGGACGGCACCTCGACGCCCGCCGGCAGCTTCTCCTCGATCTTCGGCACCGACGCGCCGTTGATCGGGTTGTCGTGCTCGGGGCCGGGGCACTGCTGGGTCTGCCAGAACGTGCCGGTGGAGAGGAACTGGCCGACGTTGATGATCGTGCCCAGGGTGCCCGGGTCGAAACGTACGCCGCACAGGGCGTTGTCGAACTTGTGGCACAGGAACATGCTGCTTACGCCGAGACCGTGCAGCTCGTCGAGCCCGCGGTCGATGTCGGCCTTGGAGCACTGGGCGACGTCGAGGACCTGCTTGCAGCCGAACGGCTCGGAGGTCTCGACGCCGAGCACGACCGCGAGCCGACCGCTCTCGATCACCGTGCGCGCCTGCTCGGGCGTGGTGACGATCCGGAAGAAGCCCTTGCCCTCGCCGCCGTAGACCTTGTCGATGTAGTCCTGCATGTCATAGGTCTTCTCGGCCTGCAGCCGGATCGACTCCATCTCGTCGCAGCCGCGGTCTCGCGGCAGGATCGAGCAGATCAGGCCGTTGCTGGTCAGGTCGGTGACCAGCACCCGCTGCCCGGCCCGCCACGCGCGCTCGAGCCACGCGTAGTAGTTCTGCTGGTGGGACAGCGAGTTGTGTCGCGGCCACTCCTTGAACGTCGGCCAGCCGACCGGGTCGTGGCGCCAGTCCGGGTCGGACGTGAGGTTCTCGAACAGCGCTCCGGCGCCGTCCGGGTAGTGCTCCGGACAGTCCTTCAACGCCTCCTCGATCCCGGCCTCGTCGAACGGCTTCCCACAGATCATCCGGCCACCGAACCCCTCGTTGGTCATCAGATGGTTGTGGATGTCCGCGAAGCCGCGTACGTCGCCGTTCGGCGCGGTCCCGCGGAACGGTTCGCCGGTGACGTTGATCTCCGAGTCGGCAGCCGGCCGGTTCGGCGGGTCCCACCAGTTGCTCTCCGCCGGCGGGGCGGCCGAAGCGCCCGTGAGCCAGAGCGAACTGGACAGTGCGGCCACGATGACCGCGACAAACCACGAGATACGACTGATTCTCTGCATGCGCCCTCCCAGACAGCAGTGTGAAGTCGTTCACACCCTAAGTAGGTCAAGCGTCCCGGTCAACGAGTTCGGACAACAGACTTGTACAAATGTCCAGGACGTTCGTCCTGAATCTGGCTGGGATGCAGGTGCGAGCGCTCAGGCCGTTGGCGACGTACCGGCGAGCGCGAGGATCTGGGCAGCCGCCAGCTCGATCGCAGCCCCCGCCATCTCGGTATCGCCCTCGTTCAGATAGAGCAGGGTCAGCCCGTCCACGATCGCGGTCACGTAGCGCGCCAGTACCGCCTCGTCCACCGTCCAGGTCACCCCGGCGCTCGCCCCCAGGGCCTCGATCACCTCGGTGTGCGCGTCCAGATAGGAGCGGTACTGCTTCCGCGCGAACTCCGCCAACGCCGGGTTGCGCGTCGCGTACTGCGTCAGCTCGTACGTCAGCCGGTGCTCGTCGGGGTTGTCCAGCACGTGCTGCCAGTAGGAGGCCAGCCCGCCCCGCAGCTTCTCCTCCAGCGTCCCCGAGCTCTCGATGACCTCGAGCGCCGGCGCCAGCGTGTGGCTCGTGATGGTGGTGATCACCTGCTCCAGCAGCTCCTCCTTGGAGCGGAAGCAGTAGTGGAAGGTGCCGAGCGACATGTCCGCCTCGGCCACGATCGACCGCGTCGTCGCCTGCGCCACCCCATCACGCGCCATCACCCGGATCGCAGCCTGCACCAGCAACCGTCGCCGCTCATCCGCCGATACCCTCGCCATGCGACCAAGACTAACGTCCAAGTCAGACGCCCCCGACACCATACCCTTCCCGGCGAAAACGTTTTTCGGCGTGACGTCGCACCTGGTTCACTGACCCGGTGGCATCCTCCCCCGGCTCCCTGTGGCACACCCTGATCCATCTCCGCGGCAACCCGCGCGCCTGCGTGTGGACCGAGCCGATGTGGGGTCTGTCGATGGCGCTGGTGCTGCCGTACCTCTCCGTCTTCATGCTCACCCTCGGGCTGCACGACGCGCAGATCGGCCTGCTCGCGACGGCCGGGATGATCTCCCAGGTCTTCTTCGGACTCGCCGGCGGCATCATCACCGACCGGATGGGGCGCCGGCTGACGAACGCAGTCTTCGACGTGATCGCGTTCGTGATCCCGTGTCTGATCTGGGCATTCGCACAGGACTTCTGGGCCTTCCTCGCCGCGTCGCTGCTCAACGGCGCGCTGCAGGTGACCGCGAACGCCTGGGACTGCCTGATGGTCGAGGACGCGGAGCGCGACCAGCTCACCGGCATCTACTCCCTGGTGCGGGTCGCCGCCGACTGCTCGGCGCTCTTCGCCCCGATCGCCGCCTTCATGGTCGCGCAGTTCGGCCTGGAGCCCGCGGTGCGGGTGCTCTTCATCAACGCCGCTGTCGTGATGCTGGCCAAGATCATCCTGCTGTACGCCGCCTCCACCGAGACCCGCCAGGGGCGGATCCGGATGGCGGAGACCCGGCACGAGAGCCTCTGGCGGCTCTTCGCCGGCTACCGCGGCGCCGCGCGGCTGCTGGGCCGCTCCCGCGGCTCACTGCTCGCGCTGGCCATCGCCGCCGTCGTCGCGGCGGTCACCCTCGTCAACGGCACCTTCTGGCAGGTCCTGGTGAGCCATCGCCTGCACGTGCCCGACCCGCTGCTGCCGTTCTTCCCGATGGTGCGCTCGCTGCTGTCGGTGCTCTTCCTCTTCACCCTGATCCGCCGGCTGACCTCGGGCCACGACCTCAAGCAGGCGACCCTGTGGGGCTTCGGCATCTATCTGGCCGGCCAGCTGGCGCTCGTCGCGATCCCGGCCTCCGAGGGCGACGCCGACCTGATGACGTACGCCCTTCTCGGGGTGTGCCTCCTCCTCGACAGCTTCGGCGCCGGGATGCTCTTCATGCTCTCGGAGTCGCTCGTCGCCTTCCACGTCGACGAGGCCGAGCGCTCACGCGTGATGGCGCTGCAGCGCACCGCGGTGATGCTCGCCGCCGCCCCGTTCGGCTGGATCTCCGGCTGGCTCTCGGGGATCGACCGCACCTATCCGTTCTGGCTGACCAGCGCACTGCTCGTGATCGGCGTGGTCACCACCCTCGTCTGGTGGGCCGGGCCTCACACCGAGCCGGCGCTCGAGACCGTGTCCGCGGATCGCGCCTGATTGGCGTGCGGCCCCGGACGCCCTCGATGCCGAGTGGGGGGTACTCCAGCAGCGTGGACGCCCGGACCGCACACGGAAGAGATAGCAGCCTTCCCGCATCGACGCCCGCCAAACATCGATATCTGGTAACAAATGTTCTCAGCCCCACCCTCCGAGGGCAGCTGAGACCACGGCCGACAGCCGCGTTCGAGAAAGTTCCCGGGATCGGTTTAGAACGAGCCGGGCGGGGTATGAGAGCAGTCATGAGAGAGCTCGTTGCCGACCATCCGGCGGGACTGCCCGACGATCCCACCTCGCCTCTGCCGGACCTGGCGGAGCTGCCGATGACTCCCTGTGATCTGGACGACGAGGCATACGACGACGTGCTCGTGCTGCCGTTCGGCGAGGCGAGCGGATGGCGGGGAGCGAGCTGACGGAGCGTCGGCCATCGCGGCGACGACAACGAAGAACCCCCGCCGTACCTGCCGTGTTCTGGCTAGTCGGACGGGGGTTCTGGCGGAGCCGCCTGTCGGAATCGAACCGACGACCTTCTCATTACGAGGGCGTGTCGGGCCTCGTCCGCCAAGTTCGTGCCGCGTAGGAGCCGAGTGCATGCGTTGCATACCCAAACCCAAATTTCGATGGCGGGGGGCGCCCGGGGGGCGCGTATCTGGATCACATTTCTAGCCTGTATCGCGGGGGCGGATCGTCACCCATTCCGGCACCTGGCCCCCTTGGCGGGGGTTCGGGGGCTTGCCCCTGACGTACGAAGGCCTGCGCCTGGTCGACTCGTCGAGGGCTGGAGAGCGTACGCCGCTACGGCTGCCCCCGCCCTCGTCATCAGCCAAAGAACTCGGTCACGGCGGTGGTGGAAGCGAGATCCCGAGCCTGTCGAGTGTCTCGAGACCCCAGTAGAGGATGAGGAAGATGACGAATGCGACGACGCACACCATGCGAGCGCGGTCCATCGCCTCGGCCTCGCGCCAGTAGTGCCACATGAGCCAGGCGACGAAGACGAGCCCGACGAGAGCGACGATGGGGAGGACGATCGGGAGGGAGTTGACGATCTCGTCGAGGGCGGTGGCCACGGGCGGCAGGGTATCGGCATGAGAGCTGGTCGCGGCTGAGAGTTTCGAGCTGCTGCGTCTGGAGAGTGAGCGCTTGGTCTACGGACTGGGCGCTCTTCTTCATTCGCGCGGCACGTAGGGGGACCGGCCGCCAGGCCGCACGCCCCCGGAGGCCGCGCTCGCGGCCGGAGGCCGCCTTGAGTCAGTAGAGAAAGTTCTTACGAAACCAGGGCAGCTGACCTTCTGACTCAGGTCGCCTGAGAAGAGGCGATACTCGACCCCGTGACGAACATGCGGTCAGACGTGATGCTGTCGATGATGCGCGCCCTCTGGGAGCAGGTCACTGCCGATCTCCGTGGCGTCGCCGTGCAGCACCAAGGCGCCTCAGAGCAAGGCACGATCAAGGGCCGCTTCCTGTACGAAGGCGACGTTGGCGAGGTGCAAACAGAGTGCGTTTCCCTGGCGGAGACCTACTGCATCGCTGACTTCCCGCCCGAGGTGTCCGTCCGGTTCCAGGCAATCCCTCACGCGACCCGCGATCTGCTGCCCGGCGAGCACTGGGTGTTCCTTCGCTGGGAGCCGGAACACTGACCGAGTCTGGATCACACGGTCCGGACGACTCGATCTATCCCTCGCGCTGCCTCTTCCGGCAACGGCACCCATGAGTACGGGCTCGACCGGCTCAACGAGGAGCGGAAGCCACGCCCCAAGAAGGGCCGCAAGAAGGGGTCCGGAACGGGCTCTGAGGAGGGTCCGGGGGCCACCGGGGGCCACACGCGGCCGGTGAGGGCGAATGACAAACAACGAACCCGGCCCTCGCAGCCGTGTTGTGGCTGTTCAGGACCGGGTTTCTGGCGGAGCCGCCTGTCGGAATCGAACCGACGACCTTCTCATTACGAGTGAGACGCTCTACCGACTGAGCTAAGGCGGCGTACCGTCATCCGTTACCGCATGAAGCGGCTCTGGCTGAGCGGACCGGACGAGTGTACCGAGACTGCGCGCTCGACACTAAAACGGTGCGCTTCGACGTGCTCGTCGATGGTGATGCGGGTGGGCTTGCCCTTGCCGATGAGGCGGCCCAAGCGGCGTACGCCGTGCTTCATTACTGCTCTACTCCCCTATGAACATGGATCAACCACCGACTGCGGACGCAGCGGTGGTGATTCAATGATGACCGCCGGCGATTCATAGAGGTAGACGATCTTTCCTTGGAAAGTCATAGGATGTCGCTATGTTGTCGCTGCACCAGCTCCGCGTGTTCCTCGCGGTCTACGAGCATGGCTCGCTGACCGCGGCGGCCGAGGAGCTCGGGTATGCGCAGCCGTCGATCTCGGAGCAGGTCCGGAGCCTGGAGCGTACGCTCGGGGTCCAGCTCTTCCGCCGCGTCGGACGCGGTGTGGTGCCGACCGGGGTGGCCGACGAGCTGAGGCCGCACGCGGAGCGTACGGTCGCGGCCGCCGAGGACGCGCGCAAGGCCGTGCAGGCGGTGAAGCAGTTCGAGACCGGAACGATCCGGTTCGGGATGTTCGGGATCGCTCGGCTCTACGGCGGGGCCGGGCTGGTGGCCGATGTGCTCGACCGATACCCGGGCGTACGCGTCGAGCTGATCGGGCAGAACTCCACTGAGGTCCAGGACGACCTGCGCCGCGGACGGCTCGAGGCGGCGATGCTGCTGGTCGGCAGCGTCTCCGGTCCGGGCCTGAAGGTCACGCCGGTTGCTCGCGACGAGCTCGTCTACATCTCGGCCGACCCGGCCCACCTGGCCACACCGGTCACCGCCCACCGACTCTCGCTGGCCTCACTGGTCATGTCCGACACGAGCTGGAGCTCCGAAGACCCCACCCGGGTCACCATCCGCAACCTGCTCCACGAGACCGGGCGCAACCCACCCAGCCGGATCGAGGTCGAGGACATCGAGACGGCCGTCGAGCTGGTCGGGATGGGGTACGCCGACAGCGTCATCGCCAAGGGAGCAGCCGAGCAGCTGCTCCCTCGGCTGGCACCGAAGGCCGGCTGGGTGTCATTGCGGCCCCGGACGTACGACACGTTCGCCGTCGTCCACCGCACCGACGCCACCCTCTCCCCCGCCGCCACGCTGATGATCGAGCTGGCCACCAAGCGGATCCAGGCCATCGCAGACCCGGTCCACCGGCGTTAGCCCGTTCCTTCGTCAAGGCGGTGTCCTGAGCTTGTCGAAGGGTATGTAGGCGAAAGCTCACATCCCGTGCGGAGTTCCGCTGGGGATGTGAGCCCTGACCTGCATGCCTTGACGAAGGCCTCAGGTCACTCGCAGCCGTAGCCGTCGTTGTCGCGGTCGAGGCGCCACGGGTCCGAGCTGTTGTTGATCCGGACCGGCTTCTTGCTGGCCGGGATCTCCCCGCAGTCGCGGTCGTTGGCCGAGGTGGCGGTGTAGACCTTCTCACCGTTGGCGTAGGTGTAGTCCAGACTCGAGCTGGTGCTGCCGGACGAGCCGCGCTTCTTCAGGTAGAACGACGCGGACACATCGGCCTTCCGGATGGAGTCCCCGCTGAACTTCCAGCGGTAGTAGCGACTGGCCGCCGGGGCCGTGATGACCGCACACTTCCCGTACTTGTTCGTCACGCAAGACGTCACGTTGCCCCAGCCGCCGCTGTTCTTCTGCAGGTAGATCCGCTTGCCCTTGAGCGCCTTGCCGCCCGCGGTCAGCTTGCCGACGACGCGATACGACTTCGATCCGTACTTGCTCACGGACACCTTGACGACGGAGCTGGCGAGCTTCGGGACGGACACGGCAGCGCTGTACTTGCCCCCGTAGGTGAACCTGTACGTCGCACCGCGCGTGCCGACCGTGGAGACCCAGCCGGTTGAGCTGGTCGTACGGTGCGCCACCGTCTTCCAGGTGGTGCCGGATTTCCGCTGGATCGCGACCGACTTGCCGACGACAGCCTTGCCGTAGTCCTTCACCTGCGACTTGATCGTCGTACCCGACCGGCTGGCCGAGAGGGTGTAGCTATGGGCGGCCCGGATGGTGAACGCATCGGTGACCTCTGCCGAGTCGGTCCACGTACCCTCCGCGTCCGAGGTGAAGACGTAGGCGACCGCGCGATAGCTTCCGACCGGAAGCAAGGAGCAGAGGTCGCCATCAGCCGATCCCTCGGGGAAATCGAAACCCTCGATGTAGTTGGTCACGTCGTCTCCATCGGAGTCGAAGACGGCGACCTCCCAGCTCACGGTCGGGTTGGTGAACTCGTCGCTGTAGTTCTCGCCGAACGAGACATCCACAGCGACCGGGATGTTCGTGCCCTTGACCCCGTAGAGGTCACAGTTCTGGGCCTTCGTCACGTTGTTGACGGTAAGGGTGGCGGAGCCACCGATGTATGACAGTGGGACGGTGTCAGCGTGCGCTGGCTGACTACCGATCACAGGCGCGACCGCGACGGCCAGGGAGGCGACCGCGGTGGCAGCGAAGGCCCTCGTCATTGAACGGATTCGCCGACTGATGATCACTTGTCGTGACCCTTCTTCTCGAAGTTAAATTTCCGAGAAGTGATCCTCTGAGGCGGAGCGATCCGCGGGTCGGGCTCCGCGGTTAACTAACCCACATCGGGTATATGTGAGAGTTCAACTACGTCGACCGAGATGTCCGTGCAAGTGCCCACTCGGTCGACGTCAGTGACGTCTCGGCGTCAGCACTCCAGTCCGTCGTCGGGGACCTTGCCATCGACCAGGTAGTCATCGATGGCGTCGTCGACGCAGCCGTTGCCCTGCATGTAGCCGGTGTGGCCGTCTCCGTCGCGGGAGACGAGTACGCCGTTGTCCAGCGCCTTGGCGAGGGCTTCGGCCCACTCGTAGGGAGTCGCCGGGTCGCGGGTGGTGCCGACGACGACGATCGGGTTGGAGCCCTCCGCGTCGATCTCGGGCTCGGGCTCGGTGGCCTTGAACTTCTCCGCGGCGCAGCCGTTGAGCATCCAGGCCAGGGCGGCACCGAAGGTGGGAGCGGCCTTCTCGAAGGCGGGCAGCTGCTCGCGCACCTCCTCCGGACTGAGCCCGGAGGAGTCGTCGAGACAGTTGATCGCCCAGTTGGCCTCCATCGTGTTGTTGATGTAGCCACCCTCGGGGTCACGGCCCGCGTAGTTGTCCGAGAGGCTCATCAGCTGGGTGCCGTCGCCCTTCAGCGCCGCCTGGAGGGCGTCGGTGAGGTAGGGCCAGTAGGACTCGACGTAGAGCGGGGTGATCAGGCCGTAGAGGGCGTTGCCGGCGGTCAGCTCACGGTCGCCGGCGGGCAGCGGCTCGGCATCGATGTCGGCCATCAGCTTCTGGACGCTCTCGACGCCCTCGTCGACGGTGTCACCGAGGAAGCAGCTGCCCGCGTCGACGCAGTTCTCGACGTAGGAGCGGAGTGCGACCTCGAAGCCCTTCGCCTGGGCCAGGTTGGCGTCGAGGACGCTCAGCCCGGGCTCGATCGCGCCGTCGAGCACGAACCGACCGACCCGGTCGGGGTAGAGCTCGGCGTAGGTCGAGCCGAGCTGGGTGCCGTAGGAGGCGCCGAAGTAGTCGAGCTGGTCCTCACCGAGCGCAGCCCGCAGTACGTCCATGTCCCGGGCCGCCTCGACGGTGCTGACGTGGGCGGAGATGCCGTCCTTCTGGCCCGCGCAGCCGTTGGCCATCTGGACGCCGGTGTCGACGTAGGCCTGCGTCTCGGCGGGGGTGTCGGGGTCGGGGTCGACCGCGACGTAGGCGTCCAGAGCGTCGTCCTCGAGACAGTCGACCGGAGTGCTCTGCCCGACCCCGCGCGGGTCGAACCCGACGATGTCGTAGGAGTCGCGGACGGTGGAGCTGAAGGACTGGTTGTTGTAGAGCGCGTATTCGATGCCCGACCCGCCCGGGCCACCCGGGTTGATGGCCAGCGAGCCGATCTTCTTCTCGTTGGCCGGGTCCTTGATGACCGAGACCTCGATGGTGCGACCGGTGGGGTCGGAGTAGTCGAGCGGGACCTCGAGGGTCGCGCACTCGAAGGCGCCGTTGCAGTCCTCCCAGTCGAGCTTCTGGCTGTAGAAGGTCTGCAGCCCCTCGGTCGGGGCCGCGGTCGCCTCCGCGCTCGGGCTCACCTGGTCGGCGTCGGGGGTGCCGCCGCCGGCACCACAGCCTGCGGTGATCACGGTCAGAGCGGTCAGCGCGACGGCGCCGGTCACTGCGTTGAGTTTCACTGGTCTCCTCCGGGCGGCAACAGCGCCACCATCATCGCCTCCAGCACCAACTGGGGCTGCACGTTGAACTCCAGCAACTGCTCACGGGCTTCGAAGATCGCTCCGATCCGCTGAAGGTTGAGCTCGGGGGTCGAGGCTGCGACGAGCTGCTCGATCTCGCGCCGGTGCTCCTCGTTGACCAGGGCCACCGGAGCGCCGGCGGCCATCGTGATCGCGTCGCGGTAGACCGAGACCAGGTCCATCAGCCCGCGGTCGATCACGTCGCGGTGGCGGCGGGTGGCGCGGCGCTTCTGGTCCTTCTCGAGCGCGGACAGCGCCGGACCGTATTCACGCGGTCGGCGGCCTCGCTCGACCACGCCGTAGCCGGTGTCGAGGTCGGCCTTCTCCCGGGCGTCGAGGTCGGCGGTGACCGCGTCGGCCTCCTCCTTCGAGACCGCGGCGAGCTCGCCGGCGGCCCGGAGGGCGTCGGCGAGGGTGGTCAGCCGAGCCGGGTAGGCCACCACCTGCTCGCGCCGGCGCCGGGTGTCGTCGTCGCGGGCCAGCGCCTTGGCCCGGCCGATGTGGCTCTGGCTCGCCCGCGCCGCATAGGCGGCGCGCGCCTCGTCGACACCGAGCGTGCGCTGGAGGAAGGCGGTCACGTCGGGCACTGTCGGGGTGGTCAGCGTGACCAGCCGGCACCGGGACCGGATGGTCGGGAGGACGTCCTCGACCGTCGGCGCGCAGAGCATCCATACCGTGCGGGCGCCGGGCTCCTCGACCGCCTTGAGCAGCGCGTTGTTGGCCTGCTCGGTGAGCCGGTCTGCGTCCTCGATGATCAGGATCTGCCAGCGGCGTCCGGCGGGGGTGAGGGCAGCCTGGCGGACGAGGTCGCGGATCTCGTCGACCCCGAGGGTCAGCTTCTCGGTGCGGACCAGGTTGACGTCGGCATGGCTTCCGGCGAGCACGGTGTGGCACTCGTGGCACTGCCCGCAGCCACCGTTGGGGCACTGGAGGGCCGCGGCGAAGGCGATCGCGGCGTTGGACCGACCCGAGCCGGGAGGACCCGTGAAGAGCCAGCTCTGGGTCATGCCGTGCCCCGAGGCCGCGGTCCGCAGCGTGGAGATGATGTGGCGCTGGCCGACCAGGTTGTCCCAGACCGAGGCGGTGGCGAGGTTCATGCCGTCACCGCCTGGGCGAGCAACGGCTCGAGGTGCGCGAGCACCGCCGCGTGGATCTCCTCGACCGGCGCACGCGCGTCCAGCACCAGGTAGTGCTCGGGGTTGCGCGACGCGAGCGCGACGAATGCCGACCGCACCCGCTGATGGAACTCGACCGACTCCTGCTCCATCCGGTCACGCTCGGCGAACCGGGTGAAGCCGGCCGTCGGGTCCAGGTCGAGCAGCACGGTCAGGTGGGGCCGCAGGTCGGCGGTCGCCCAGCGCGCGACCTCCTCGAGCTGCGCGGCGTCCAGCACCCGGCCGGCGCCCTGGTAGGCCAGCATCGAGTCGACATAGCGGTCGGTGATGACCACCTCGCCCCGCTCCAGCGCCGGGCGGACCATCGACTCGATGTGCTCGGCCTTGTCGGCGGCGAACAGGAGCGCCTCGGTCCGGTCGTCGAGATCACCGGTCTCCGGGGACAGCACGATGCGGCGTACGTCCTTGCCGACGGCCGTGTCGCCCGGCTCGAAGGTCAGCAGGACCCGGTGGCCGCGGGCGGTCAGGGCCTCGTGGAGCAGGCGCGACTGGGTCGACTTGCCCGACCCCTCGCCGCCCTCGAAACAGACGAAGACACCGCGCTCTGCGTAGACACCCGGAAACCTCACGAGCCAAACCTACGGGGTAGGACCGACAACCCCTGAGCACGCCGCCCGCAGCAGTGGTGATTGCGGCTGCCGAACGACACTCCACAGGTTAAGGTTCGGCTCGACCTCACGCTGACCCAAGGAGTTCCCCCGGTGATCTACGTCCTGATCGTCCTGCTGCTGGCCGCCCTCGCGGTCGCGGGCTACCTGCTCTGGAAGAGCCGGCAGCAGCCGACGGCGCAGAAGGAACCCGACGACTTCATCGGCGACCAGCACAAGCACGCCTCCGACCAGCTGCGCCAGGTGCGCAACGGCGACGTCATCGAGTACCTGGGCCACAACTGGTTCGTCCGCGGGCGGATCGACTTCGACGAGCACGGCTACCGCTGGACCGAGCACATGCTCGACGACGCCGAGGGCAAGAAGTGGCTCTCGATCGAGGACGACGAGAGCTTCGAGGTCTCGCTGTGGCACGCGATCCCGCTCGGCGACATCGAGCAGGGCACCGTCGGTGACCGCGACATCATCGTCGGCGGCGTCGCCTACCGCCTCCAGGAGAAGGGCGCCGCCGCCTTCACCGCCACCGGCGCGACCGGCACCGCGCCGTCGGGCACGGCCGAGTACGCCGACTACAAGTCGGTCGACGGCAAGCTGCTCGGCTTCGAGAAGTGGGGCAGCAACTGGGAGCCCTCCCTCGGCGAGGTGCTGCAGCCGTTCGAGCTGACCGTCTACCCCTCCTCCGACCGGCCCGCCACGCTGGACGACGCGTGACGCTTCTCGACGTCCCGTTCGCGGACGTACGTGGTGACACCCTGCGCTGGACCCTCACCCCGATCCCCTGCACCCCGCTGGCCTCCCGGACCGTCGATCTCGGCACCGGTCTCACGGTGACGCTGAGCGTCCTGGGCGCCAGCCACCAGGTCGTCGTACGCCGCCACGGCCACCCGCTCCTGCACGAGACGATCGCGTGCGGGATCGCCGAGGCCGCGCCCCTACCCGAGGCGCACACGACGGGCGGCTACCGCCTCGCCTCGCACGTGGACGAGGTGGGACCCGAGGAGCTGGCCGCGCGGGCATCGCGCCTCGTGGAGCGGTTGGGCGGGCGTACGGATGCCGTCGTCGCGCACTTCCCGGGCGACCCGCACGCGGTGACCGCGCTGGCCCTGGACCGGTCGGACGACGCGGCCGGGCAGATCACCTGGAACACCTGGCACACCTACCCACAGACCGGCGAGATCGTCGCCACCACCACCAGCTACCGGCCCGAGGAGGTCACAAGTGTCTGAACCCACCGGCTCCGGGGGCTCGAACCGCAAGCTGATCGGCTGGGCGATCGTCGCGGCGTGCGTCGCGCTCGTCGTCATCATCGTCATCGCCGTGTCCGGCGACGGGAACAGCCCCGAGAAATACTTGCGCAAGAACTTCGACCACGTCAGCGGCTCCGACCCCGACAGCGATGCCGGGATCGTCTTCGAGGACGACGGCACGGTGAGCTCGGTCGCCAACAAGATCGCGAGCGACACCGACGCCGACGAGAACCGGGCCGAGGGATCGAGCCACTACCTGCGCTACGACGACGACTGGCTGGTCGTCGTGGAGCCGCGTACGCCCTCGGGCTCGACGATCACGCTCTACGAGTACGACCGCGGCTACCGCAGCCACGCAACGGTGATCGGACTGTGGGGCTGGAACAGCTTCTACGGCCGCAACAGCGGTGGCGGCAGCAGCGGTGATTCCTTCCGCGGCGGCGGCAGCGGATTCGGCAAGTGACCACCCCCAGACTGGAGATGAACCGATGACTGACCTTGTGAGCGGACTGCTGTCCACCGTTGCCTTCGCCGCCCTCGGGCTGGTTCTGCTGGTGATCGGCTTCTATGTGATCGACCTACTCACGCCCGGCCGGCTGGGGCAGCTGATCTTCGTGGAGCACCGGCGCGACCCGGCGCTGCTGCTCGGCTCCTCGGTCGTCGCGATCGCGACGATCGTGGCCACCTCGATCTACACCGCGGAGGAGGACACGCTCCAGGGGCTCGCCGAGACCGCTGCGTACGGCCTCATCGGGATCGCCCTGCTCGCGTTCGCGTTCGTGATCCTCGACCTGCTCACCCCGGGCCGGCTCGGTGAGCTGATGACCGACGACAAGGACGACCCGGCGATCTGGGTCACCGTCGCGGTGCAGCTCGCCGTCGGCGTGATCGTGGCGGCCTCGATCACGTGAGCCTGACCCTCCCCTCGTTGTCCGCGCTGCCCGAGGGACGGGCGGCGCGGCTGCTCGTCCTCGCGGCGGTGTTCGTCTGCGCGGCGTGCGGCCTGGTGTACGAGCTCGCGCTGGTGACGCTGGGGAGCTATCTGCTCGGCAACTCGATCGCGCAGACGTCACTGGTGATCGCGGTCTCGATGTTCGCGATGGGCATCGGCGCCGTGCTTGCCAAGCCGCTGACGGCGCGGCCGCTGCGCTCGTTCGTGGGTGTGGAGATCGCGCTCGCCGCGGTCGGCGGCGCCTCGGTGCCGGCGCTCTACGCGGCGTTCGCGTGGCTGCACCTCTACACCCCGATGATGCTGCTGGTGACGTTCCTGATCGGTGCGCTGGTGGGCGCCGAGATCCCGCTGCTGATGGAGCTGCTGCAGCGGCTGCGGAGGCAGCAGGCCTCGCTCGCGGTCGCCGACATCAACGCGGTCGACTACGTCGGGGCGCTCATCGGCGGGCTGGCGTTCCCGTTCGTGCTGCTGCCGACCCTGGGGCTGCTGGTGGGGACGGTCGCAACAGCTGCCCTGAACGTCCTCGCCGCCTGGACGGTCGGCGTCGCGCTGGCCGGCTCACGCCGGCAGCGCGGGACGGTCACGGCGATCTGTGGCGCGCTCGCGGTCGCCCTCGGCCTGACCGCGGTGACGGCCGACTCCTTCGAGCTCAACGCCCGCCAGGCGCTCTACCGCGACCCGATCATCCACTCCGAGCGCTCGGCCTATCAGGAGATCGTGGTGACTCGCGGCGCTCCGGTGGGGCCTGAGTTCGACGACGTACGCCTGTTCCTCGACGGTGACCTGCAGTTCTCCTCGCTGGACGAGTACCGGTATCACGAGATGCTCGTCCACCCGGCGATGAACGGCCCGCATGCGCGGGTGCTGATCCTGGGTGGCGGCGACGGGCTCGCGGCGCGGGAGGTGCTGCGCTATCAGTCCGTCTCGTCGGTGACGCTGGTCGATCTCGACCCGGCGGTCGTGTCGCTGGCGCGCTCCTTCGATCCGGTCTCGTCGCTGACGTCGGGGTCCCTCGAGGACCCCCGGCTGACGTACGTCGCCGACGACGCGTTCTCCTGGGTGCGCGACTACTCGGGAGCGGCGTTCGACGTGGTCATCGCCGACTTCCCCGACCCCGACTCGACCGCGCTGGCCAAGCTCTACTCCGTCGAGAGCTACAGCATGATCGCGCGGCTGCTCGCCCCCTCCGGACGGATGGTCGTGCAGTCGGGCAGCCCGTTCTTCGCGCCGGACGCGTTCTGGTCGGTGCGGCACACCCTCACCGAGGCCGGCTACCGGACCACCCCCTACCAGGCCGACGTACCTTCCTTCGGGAACTGGGGCTACGTGCTCGCCTCCCGCGAGGGCTCCGCCCCTGAGCTCGGTCTCGACGACGAGGTGCCGGGCGGACTCCGCTACGCCAGCGACGCCGTGCTCGCGGCCGCCGCGTCGTTCCCGCCCGACCGCGCCGAGCGGCCGACCTCGGTCACCACGCTGCTGGATCCGGCGATCCTGGACTACGCCCGCAAGGGCTGGGTGGGCTACTGATGTTCTTCCTGCTCCGACTGGTCCGGCGCACCTCACGGCACTACGCCTGGGTGCTCCCGCTCGCGATCATCGGCTTCGTCTTCGTCACCGGCTGGATCGCGATGGCTCTGGCCCAGCCGGAGAGCGACATCGTGCGCCCCGCCAACTACTGGTGGTGGTTCCTGGTCACCGCGACCACGGTCGGCTACGGCGACCTCTTCCCGGAGACCACCGGTGGCCGGTTCGTCGGGGCGTACGTCGTCTTCGGCTCCATCACCACCCTCGCCATCTTGTTCAGCCGGATCTCGGCAATCATCGAGAACGCCAAAGGACGCCGCATGCGTGGAGAGATCAGCTTCAGCGGACAGAACCACATCGTGATGCTCGGCTACACCGCCGGGCGCACCGAGCGGATCTTGGTCGAGCTGCTCTCCGAGCCCGACCGCGAGGTCGTGCTCGCGACCTGGGAGGACCAGCTCTCCGAGCACCCGCTGCCCGGGGAGGACCGCCTTCATTTCGTACGCGGCGACATCACCGATCTCGACGTGCTCGCTCGCGCCGGGCTGTCCTGCGCACACAGCGTGCTGATAGACGCGCGTGACGACAACGAGGCGGTCACGCTCACCGTCGCGGCCAACGCGGCTGCCCCGTCCGTGCACACCATCGTCGCGCTGCGCGACCTGCGGGTGCAGCGCACCATCTTCCGCGTCGACACCACCGTCCACTGCGTCCAGTGGCACAACACCCAGCTGATCGCCGAGGAGCTCAGCGACCCCGGTATCGCGGAGGTCTACCAGGAGCTCGCCACCGCCGGCGGCAAGGGCACCTACTCGCTCACCGTGCCGGCTTCGGCCGCGACGGTGAGCGTGGGCGACTGGCAGGGCGCGCTCGGCCGATCCCACGGTGCGACTCTGCTCGCCGTCCGTGCCGACGACGGCATCCAGGTCAGCCCCTCGTGGGACCTGCCCGTCGCACCCGGCGCGCGGCTGTTCTACATCGCGGCCGACCGGCTGGACTACGACGAGGTCGTCGGGTCGCTCGGCTGACGAGTGGGTCGTGCAATGGACTGCTTCAACTGCCACAACAGCGCTCTCCCGTCCTTGCCTCCACGCGAGTCGATCGTCCGCACGCAGCACTGGCGGGTCGGCCACGCCTTCAACTCGACCCTCGCCGGCTGGCTGGTGATCGCGCCGATCCCGCATGTCACCGCGCTCGACGAGCTGCCCGTCGAGGCGCACGCCGAGCTCGGGACGCTGCTCGGGTCGCTGGCGGCGGCGCTGCGGGACGTGACCGGGTGTGTGAAGACGTACGTCATGCAGTTCTCCGAAGCCGAGGGCTTCGAGCATCTGCACGTCCACCTGGTGCCGCGGATGGCCGATCAGCCGGCTCGTCTGAAGGGGCCGAACGTGTTCGGCTACCTCACCGACGACGAGACCCGGTGGCTGCCCGAGGGTGAGCGCGACCGGCTCGCGCGAGAGCTGCGGGGAGCCCTCGGCTGACAAATTCCCGCCATGGCGGGAATTTGCGCGACCGTTCCGACCTGGAAAGCGGCAGAACCCCACCATGGCGGGGTTCTGCCACCTGCACGGCTGCGCCGCCGCCGGTTGTGAAGCTGAGAGTGACCTATAGGCCACGCTCAGCTTCACAACCCGGTCAGGACTTCTTCGTCGCGGCCTTCTTGGTCGTCTTCTTGGCTGTCGACTTCTTCGCCGTGGACTTCTTCGCGGTCTTCTTCGTCGTCCGCTTGGTGGTCTTCTTCGCCGGGCCCTTGGCGCGCTTGTCGGCGAGCAGCTCGGCGGCGCGCTCGGCGGTCAGGGTCTCCAGGTCGTCGGCGGCCCGGAGGGTGGCGTTGTATTCACCGTCGGTGACGTAGGGACCGAAGCGACCGTCCTTGACGACCATCGGCTGCCCGGAGACCGGGTCGGGGCCGAGCTCCTTGAGCGGCGGCTTGGCGGCGGCCCGGCCGCGCTGCTTCGGCTGGGCGTAGATCTGCTCGGCCTCTTCGAGGGTGATCGTGAGCAGCTGGTCCTCGGAGCCCAGCGTGCGGGAGTCGGTGCCCTTCTTCAGGTAGGGCCCGTAGCGGCCGTTCTGAGCGGTGATCTCCTCGCCGTCGGCGCCGGTGCCGACAACCCGGGGCAGGGTCAGCAGCTTGACCGCGTCCTCGAGCGAGATCGTCTGCAACGACATCGACTTGAACAGGCTCGCGGTGCGGGGCTTGGCGCCCTTCTTCGCGTCTTCGGGGAGCTGCTCGGTGACATAGGGACCGAAGCGGCCGCTCTTGGCCACGACCGTGAGCCCGGTGTCGGGGTGGACACCGAGGTTCAGCTCCTCGCCGGCCGGGTTGGCGAAGAGCTCCTTCGCCTTCTCCAGGGTGAGCTCGTCAGGCGGAAGGTCGTCGGGGACGTTGGCACGCACCGCAAACGGGGTGCCGTCATCGCCGGGGCCCTCGATGTAGGGGCCGTAGCGACCGACGCGGAGGTTGACCCCGGACTCCGGGTCGCCGACCGGGAAGGTCGCCAGCTCACGAGCGTCGATGTCGCCGAGACCGTCGACCAGCGGCTTGATGCCCTTGACCCGCTCGGAGCCGAAGTAGAACTCCCCGAGCTCGGTGGTCATGTCCTTGCGGCCGTTGGCGATCTCGTCGAGGGTCTCCTCCATGCTCGCCGTGAACCGGTAGTCGATCTGGCGCGGGAAGTGCTCCTCGAGGAGGCGGACCACCGAGAACGCGACCCAGGCGGGGACCAGCGCGGTGCCCTTCTTGAAGACGTAGCCGCGGTTGATGATGGTCTGGATGATGCTCGCGTAGGTCGACGGACGGCCGATCTCGCGCTCTTCGAGCTCACGGACCAGGGTCGCCTCGGTGTAACGAGCAGGCGGCTTGGTCTCGTGGCCGTCCGCCGTGAGGCTCGCGGCGTTCACCCGCTCGCCCTCGGTGAGGTTCGGGAGCCTCGTCTGCTGGTCGTCGGAGGTCTGGTCGGCGGAGTCGGTGCCCTCGACGTACGCCTTCAGGAAGCCGTGGAAGGTGATCACGCGCCCGGTCGCGGAGAAGACCACGTCCTCGCCCGTGGCCGCCGTGGCGCCGAGGCGGATCGCGACCGAGTTGCCGACGGCGTCCTTCATCTGGGAGGCGACGGTGCGCATCCAGATGAGCTCGTAGAGGCGGAACTGGTCGCCGGTCAGACCGGTCTGCGCCGGGGTGCGGAACGAGTCACCGGCGGGGCGGATCGCCTCGTGGGCCTCCTGGGCGTTCTTGACCTTGGAGGCGTACGTCCGGGGGGCATCGGGCAGGTATTCGGCACCGTAGAGCTCCCGGACCTGAGCGCGGGCCGCGCTGACGGCGTCTCCGCTCAGGGTCGTGGAGTCGGTACGCATGTAGGTGATGAAGCCGTTCTCGTAGAGACGCTGGGCGACCGACATCGTGGTCGACGCGCTCATCCCGAGCTTGCGACTGGCCTCCTGCTGCATCGTGGTGGTGCGGAAGGGGGCGTACGGGCTGCGCTTGTAGGGCTTGGACTCGACCGAGCGGACCTCGTAGGTCTGGCCCTCGAGGCCGGCGACGAGGGACTCGGCGCGGGTGCGGTCGAGGTGGACGACCTTGTCGCTCTTCAGCAGGCCGTCGGGACCGAAGTCGGTGCCGCGGGCGACGCGGTTGCCGTCGACGGAGGTGATCTTGGCGGGGAACATCCGCGGGTCGTGGTCGGAGCCGGCGTCGAAGGTGCCGGCCAGATCCCAGTAGGAGGCGGTCCGGAAGGCGATCCGCTCTCGCTCGCGGTCGACGACGAGCCTTGTCGCGACGGACTGCACGCGCCCGGCGCTCAACCGGGGCATGACCTTCTTCCACAGCACCGGGGAGATCTCGTAGCCGTAGAGACGGTCGAGGATGCGGCGCGACTCCTGGGCCTCGACGAGGTCCATGTCGAGCTCGCGCGGGTTCTCGGCGGCGGCCAGGATCGCGGCCTTGGTGATCTCGTGGAAGACCATCCGCTTGACGGGGATGCCCTTCTTCGGCTTCAGCTCGTCGAGAAGGTGCCAGGCGATCGCCTCACCCTCGCGGTCCTCATCGGTGGCGAGGTAGAGCTCGTCGGCGTCCTTGAGGAGCGACTTGAGCTTGGTGATCTGCTTCTTCTTGTCGCTGGGCACGACGTAGTAAGGGGTGAAGCCGTTGTCGACATCGACGCCGAAGCGTCCCCACGGCTTGTCCTTGATCTTGGCGGGGGTGTCTGCCGCGCTCTGCGGAAGGTCGCGGATGTGCCCGACGGATGCCTCGACGACATACCCCTGTCCGAGGTATCCGCCGATCTTCTGAGCCTTCGCCGGGGACTCGACGATCACCAACTTGTGTGCCACTGACGTCCTTATCTCACTGCAGCAGAGCCTGGCACCACTGACAAGCTCTGGCGATACACGTTAACGCGTGTCTACAGCCGGCATGGGTCCAGTCACCGCGGTTCATGCGGCACTGAGCTCTCGGACAACATGGCGTGTTGCCTTGGGCGCCGCGGAGACAATACCTAGCACGCTCTGCGGCGAGAGCGTGAAATCGGTGTCTCATCCGGACCTGTCCGAAAACTGTCGGTGCTCGTCCCTAAGGTGGCTTTCGAGGACGGCGAGACCCATCACAACTCGAGAGGTCTCTGCTGATGATCGACGCCGAATACATCGACTACATGGAAGGCCTGGCCACGCCCCCGGAGCATCTCGTCTGCTCCGAGTGCGCCCAGCTGCTCACCCGGACCAACGTGATCCTGGAGCGCCTGGAGGCCGAGCTCACCCGGCCCCGCTGGTCGGAGCCGGATACGCCGCCACGACCCGACCACGAGGTGGCCCTGGACTGGCTGGCCGCGCTGTGCGGCGGCCACGAGGCGGTCACCGCGCTGGAGACCGCGCCGCTGACCGAGGACGGCCTGGACCTGCCGGTCGTGGAGGATACGGCGGGACGTACGCAGCTGGAGGCGGTCGCCGCGCTGCTCGACGAGGTCGCGGCCGACTTCCCGGTCGCAGAGGTGGGCAACGCATTGCGGCGGGCGCTGCTGCGGCTGTGGGAGATCGACCCGCTGGTCGTCGACCGGCCCACCAAGCCGGCTCAGGTCGCCGCCGGGATCGTCTGGACGGTCCTGGGCGCCAACGGGCTCGCCGGGCCGGGCGGCCTCGTCACCGCGACCGAGCTCAAGGAGCGGCTGGGCATCACGAAGATGCCCTCGGCCTACGGCAAGCAGCTGGCGGCCGCGCTCCGTGGCTTCTGGCCGTGGCAGACACAGCGGCCATGGGGCATGCGCGACCTTCCCGACCTCGAGCCGCTGGGCTACCCGGACCTGCTGGTCTCGAGCGTGCGCAGACGCCTGATCAGGCTGCGGGACCAGGCGTGCCTGGCGCGGGACGGAGGAAGCCCTCGCTGACCAGCTCCTGGGCGATCGGCAGATAGCTGCTGCGCACGACCGCGGGGTCGCGGTCGAGGATCTGCGCGAGCGCGTCGAGGATCTGACCGACGGTCAGGTCACCGTCGCACGCACCCGCGAAAGCTGCCTCGATCGTGTCCGCCTGGCGCGCGCGGCGCAGGCCACGCTGTTGGCGCAGGATGACGGTGCTGGGGTCCTCGGCGCCGGGCTGCCCGAGGGTCTCCTGCTGGACGTCCTCGACGAGCACCAGCGTGGAGTCTTCGGTGACCTCGACGCGGGCTGCCTTGCCCCACGCCGCGAGCGCCGGGGCGATCGGCTGCTCGACGTCGTAGGGCCACTCGAGGAGCTCACGCTTCGGGTTACCGGTGCCCGTGCGGTGCAGATTGATCCAGCCGAACCCGACCCCCTCGATCTTGTGCTCCTCGAACCAGGACAGCCAGGTGTCGTAGCGGGTCAGGTAGTCCTGCGCGCCGTGGTGGCCGGAGTCCTTGAGCCACAGCTCGACGTACGCCGCGGGGTCGAGCACCTCACGCTGGACCACGAACGCGTCGACCTCGTCCGCGAGCCATCCCTCGAGGCGGTCGTCCCAGGGCTGGTCCTCGGAGATGATCCAGTTGCCCAGGATCTGACACCAGCCGCCCTCGGTGAGCATGCCGGGGGCCGCCTTGACGATGTCCTCGACCACTTGGTCGCCGGGGAGCCCGGAGTCGCGGTAGACGAGGCGCTCGCCGGTTGCCGGGCTGATCACGAACGGCGGGTTGGTGGCGATCAGGTCGAAGCGCTCACCGGCGACGGGCTCGAAGAACGACCCGTTGCGTACGTCGATCCGGTCCGCCACATCGTTGAGGGCGGCGTTGAACGTGGTGATCCACAGGGCTCGCTGATTGACGTCGGTCGCGACCACCCGGTCGCTGTGAGTCGCGAGGTGGAGGGCCTGGACGCCGCAGCCGGTGCCGAGATCGAGGGCGGTGCCGACCTGGTCGCGGATGGTCAGCTGCGCCAGGGAGGTCGAGGCGGGGCTGATCCCGAGCACGTGCTCGGGGCCGACGCGCTGCGGGCCGCCGTCGAGCCCCGGGGTGAGGTCGGAGACGACCCAGAGGGCGGTGTCATCGGTGGCGTACGGACGCACGTCGAGGCGGGCCGCGACCTCTCCGACCGACTGCTCCAGGATCCCTTCGACGGCGAGCCGGTCGACGAGCCCGGGGAGGGCTGCCTCGGCGTGGTCCAAGGACACGGTCGTCTGCAGCAGGAAGAGCCGGATGAGGGTCTCCAGCGGCGAGCCTCCATGAGTGCGCCGCCGGCCCGGCAGCGTCTCGTTGCGACTCAGCGCGCCGTGGGCGATCGGGCCGAGCAGCTCGGCGACGGAGTCGTAGGAGAAGTCGGCCTGCTGGAGGGCGTCACGGAGCCGGTGCGGGAGGTCACTCACACCTGGAGCCTATGGCCTGGGCGAGTCAGCCTGCTGCCGCGCCCTCGGCGCTGGCGTGGATGTCGAAGACCTTGGCGAGACCGGTGATCCGGAAGATCTTGAGCAGCCGCTCCTGCGTGCAGACCAGGCGGAGCATGCCGTTGTGCTGGCGCACCTTCTTCAGGCCACCCACCAGGACGCCGAGGCCGGTCGAGTCGAGGAACTCCACGGCTTCGAGGTCGACCACGATGTCGTAGTGACCCCGGGCGACGAGCTCGGTGATCTTGTCCCTCAGCTTCGGCGCGGTATAGACGTCGATCTCGCCGCCCACGGCCACGATGGTGGCCGAGTCGAGCTCGCGAGTCGCAAGCGTCAGATCCACTTCGAAGTTCTCCTGCCAAGGAACGTGAGACAACCAGCTCCGGTCGGCATGCCTGGTGTCCGATAGCCGGAGTCGATCGTAATGTAACCACGGCTCACCAGGATGCGCGCAAGAAACTCGCAACGTCATGGCCACGATGCGGGGCCTCGAGCGTGGCGGCCACCAGGATTCTGGGAGAATCATCAGGGTGTTGACGACGGCGACCGGTGATCTCGTACGCCGGCTGGCTGCCGTCCCGGGCCGCGAGGACCGGCTCGCCCACCTCGAGCAGGTCCCGCCGCGCGAGGCCGTCTTCGCCGACTGGCCGACATGGGCCTCGGCCGATGTGGTCGCCGCGTTCGCCGCTCGCGGGATCGAGCGTCCTTGGCAGCATCAGGCGGTAGCGGCCGAGGCCGCCCACGACGGCACTCATGTGATCGTCTCGACCGGCACCGCCTCCGGCAAGTCGCTGGCCTATCAACTTCCCGCACTGACCGCGATCCGAGATGGACGTGGCCCACGTGGTGAGCGCGGCGCGGGCGTTCTCTACCTCGCCCCCACCAAGGCGCTCGCCCAGGATCAGCTGACCGGGCTGCGCGAGCTCGACGTCGATGTGCGCGCGGTGACCCACGACGGTGACAGCACCCGGGAGCAGCGGGACTGGGCACGCGACTTCGGCGAGTACATCCTGACCAACCCCGACATGCTGCATCGATCGCTGCTCCCCGGTCATCAGCGCTGGACGGCGTACTTCCGCTCGCTGCGCTACGTCGTCATCGACGAGTGCCACCACTACCGAGGGGTCTTCGGGGCGCACGTCTCGCACGTGCTGCGGCGGCTACGGCGTATCTGTGCGCTCTACGGCTCCTCGCCGACGTTCATCCTCGCCTCGGCGACCGTCGCCGAGCCGTCGATCGCGGGCGAGCGGCTCACCGGCCTTCCGGTGCTTCCGGTGACCGCCGACGCGTCACCGCGCGGGGAGCTCTCGATCGCCCTGTGGCAGCCACCGCTGACGACGCACGCCGGTGAGAACGGCGCTCCCGTGCGCCGCGCGGCCTCCGCCGAGACCGCCGACCTCCTCGCCGACCTGGTCTCCTCGGACGTACGCACCCTGGCCTTCGTACGCTCCCGGGTAGGCGCCGAGCAGGTCGCGCTGACCGCGGCCGACGAGCTGGCCGAGGTCGATCCCTCGCTGCCGGGGCGGGTGGCGTCCTATCGGGGTGGCTACCTGCCCGAGGAGCGCCGGGCGATCGAGGCGTCGCTGCGGTCGGGCGAGCTGCTGGGGCTGGCGGCGACGAACGCGCTCGAGCTCGGCATCGACATCAGCGGCCTGGACGCGGTGGTGCTGGCCGGCTACCCCGGTCGGCGCTCGGCCTTCTGGCAGCAGATCGGCCGGGCAGGGCGGGGCGCGGGCGACGCGCTCGGCATCCTGGTCGCGCGCGACGACCCGCTGGACACCTACCTCGTCACCCATCCCGATGCGCTGCTCGGCCAGCCGGTCGAAGCCACCGTCTTCGACCCCGCGAACCCGTACATCGTCGGCCCCCACCTGTGCGCCGCGGCGCAGGAGCTGCCGCTGACCGAGCCGGACCTGCCGCTCTTCGGACCGGGCGCCCGGGAGATCCTGGACAACCTGGTGGCCTCGGGGCTGCTGCGCAAGCGGCCACGAGGCTGGTTCTGGACCGACCGCCGCCGCGCGGCCGACCTCGCCGACATCCGCTCCTCGGGTGGGTCCCAGGTGCAGCTGATCGAGGCCGAGACCGGCCGGGTCGTCGGCACGGTCGACGCGGCGAGCTCGCACGCGAGCGCGCATGCCGGAGCCGTCTACGTCCACCGCGGCGAGACCTATCTCGTGCACGAGCTCGACCTTGAGGAGAACGTCGCGGTCATCTCCCGCGACGACCCCGGCTACTCCACCTTCGCCCGGGAGATCACCGAGATCTCGATCGTCGCCGAGCGGGAGCAGGTCGCCTGGGGCGAGTGCCGCCTGGCGTACGGCGACGTCGACGTCACCCACCAGGTCGTCTCCTTCCTGCGGCGGCGCCAGCCGAGCGGCGAGGTGCTGGGTGAGGAGCTACTCGATCTTCCCGAACGTACGCTGCGCACCTCCGCCGTCTGGTGGACCGTGCCCGCCTCGGCCCTCGAGGCGGCCGGCCTCGAGCAGGCGGACATCCCGGGATCCGCCCACGCCGCCGAGCACTGCTCGATCGGGCTGCTACCGCTGATCGCGACCTGTGATCGCTGGGACATCGGTGGCGTCAGCACCGCGTCGCACCCGGACACCGGCATGCTCACCGTCTTCGTCTATGACGGACATCCCGGCGGAGCCGGATTCTCCGAGCGAGGGTTCCGTGCCGCCCGGGAGTGGCTCGGCGCCACGCTGGAGACCATCGAGGCGTGCGAGTGCGACGACGGCTGCCCCTCCTGTGTGCAGTCGCCCAAGTGCGGCAACCAGAACAATCCGCTCGACAAGCAAGGCGCGATCGTGTTGTTGCGGCTGCTGCTGCACGAATAGCCCTACCCTGGGGAGATGCTGATCCTGGGCCTTGTGCTGATCGTCGTTGCCGCAGTCCTCATCGTGCTGGGTATCTTCACCACCGGTAACGGTGATCTCGACGACCCGACCGCCACGCTGCTCGGCCTCCCGGTCGGCTCGACCACGATCTTCGTGATCGGCCTCGTCGCCGGCCTCCTTCTCCTCTTCGGTCTCTCGCTCACCAAGTGGGGCGGCAAGCACCAGATGAAGTACATGAAGGACAAGCGCCAGATGCGGAGCATGGCCAAGACGCTGCAGGAAGCCGAGGCCAAGTCCGAGACCAAGTCCGAGACCAAGCCTGAGCCCGAGCCGGAGACCACGCCGGAGACAAAGCCGTTGCCCAAGTCCGAGGACGCCTAGTCCGACCGTGATCCCGTCGGGCCGGCCCTCGCCTCGGCGACTGGGTCCCCCGGCTGGCCGAGCCAGCGCGGTCCCTCGACCCGCACGGTGACGGTGACGTCCTCCCCGGCGATCTCGCACGACTCCACCGTGGCGCCGTTGCGGTCGCTGATCGTCCTCGCCGCCGCACACGCGTCCTCGGAGACCTGGAGCGCGTTGGCCCCCGCCAACGCCGCCAGATCGGCCGCCGACTGCGCGGTGCGGTGGGCGACGAAGACCGCGCCCACCACACCCAGCGCCGCACCGAGGAGGAGCAGCAGCCCGATGGCGCCGACCGCGAACGGGGCTGCCGATCCGCGTTCGTCCTTGCCGGACCGGCGCGTGCTCACTGCTCCCCCTGGGTGGCCTCGGTCGCGGCGACCGCCTCGCCGCGCACGGTCACACCCGGCATCCAACTGAAGATCCCACCGGGCCCGGTCACCCGGGCTCGGGCTGAGGCCACGACCTCCTCGGCACCGGCACTGACCCTCACCTGCGTGCCCGCAGGCCCGACCCGACGTCCGCGGGCGGCGGCAGAGCCGCTGTCGTCCCCTCGGGCGACGGCCCTGGCTGTCTCCCGGGCCGCGTCGACCACCTGGATCTGCGCCGCTCCCACCGACAGCAACCACACCAGCCCGATGGTCACGGCCACCAGGAGCGGGATCACCATCACCAGCTCCGCGGTGGCCGCGCCCCGCTCGTCCCGCTGCCCGCGAGCCCAGATCTGCCGATGGCCGACGTCGCGAGCGTCACCAGACGGGTGTGATGGCAAGGCGCCGTCCGCGATGGCATACCGGGCGTCTGTTGAGCGGCGGCAACGCCGCCAGCGCGCCCGTGTGGTGGCGCGCAGCAGGCGGCGATCGGTGGATCTGGGCTCGACCATCGGTCAGATCCCCAGCAGGCTGAGGACGTGCTGGAACAGCCTGTTGAGCAGGTCGTTGCCGAAGCCACCGGTGAGCAGCTTGTAGAGCAGCCCGGCAAGCCCCGCACCGGCTGCCGTGCCGACGGCGTATTCAGCCGTCGTGATCCCCTTCTCGTCCTTCCGAAAATGTGCCTTGGCCATGGTTGGTCCTCTCTGATCGATGGCCGTCGGTACGGCCGTTCAAGGACGACGATGGACTGCTCCACCGACATTCGCGACCTCCATATCGCCGGCTGTGGACAACCCGATCCCGAACCCGCCCTGTGGATGACAAACGGCCCGTTGACCAGGGCGAACACCCCCGCCGAGACGTCACGTACGTCGGTCGAGTGGGCACCGATCTGCCAACTCGGCCGACGGTGCTGACGCCTCGGCCGACGGTGCTGACGCCTCGACCGACCGGGCTGACGCCTCGACGGGCGGGGTCAGATGCCGAGGTTGGTGAGAAGGCCGCCGACGACCGGGACGACACCCAACAGCAGGAACGCGGGGAGTAGGCAGATGCCGAGTGGGACGGCGGCCTTGACGCCCACCGCGCGGGCGCGGTCCTCGACCTCGGCGCGGGCATTTCTGGTCAGGTCGTCGGCAAGGCGCTCGACCGTCGTGGGGGCCGGGGCACCCCGCGCCGGAGCGCGCGCCAGCGCCCGACCCAACGGTGCCAGCGCTGGATCGTCGACCAGGGTGCGCCACGTCTTCTCCGGATCGGCTCCCAGGCGAAGCCGAGAGGCTGCCGGCAGGAGTCGGGCGGCCGCCGGCCCGGGCAGCGCTGCCGCGACCGCCACCAGCGCCTCGGCAGGCGCCGCGCCGGAGGAGAGAGCGGCGGAGAGCAGGCGAACCAAGGCCGGCAGCTCGGCCTTCGCAGCCTCCCGCTCACGCCGGACCTCGGCGGGCTCGACCCGGCCGATGACCAGCCAGCAGACGACGCCCGCGGGCGCGGCGAGCACGGCACCCGCCGTGCCCCCGACGAAGGAGTAGACCGCACCAGCCGCGAGCAGAGCCAGCAGCGCGCGCCAGCGCATCATCCAGCCACCAGGATCACCCCGATCCGCAATGACCGAGACCGGGCCGGGAAGAGTCGCGGCCGGGGCCGGCAGCAATGCTGCTGCCGCCCCGAGCGCGATCGCCGCGAGCCAGATGCCCCAGATGCTCATCTCGCCTCCACCCCACGCGCGATGCCCTCGATCCACCACAGCCCCAACCAGCCGAGGAGCAGTCCCAGACCGAGGCAGGCCAGCCCCACCGGCGACCCGAGGAGGAACGCCAGTGGGTCGCCGCCGACCCCGCTGCCCATCGCCAGGGCCGCCACCGGCAGGCCCGCGATCAGGCGGGCGGTGGATCGGGCCGATCCGAGCTCACCATCGACCACGCGTTGAGTGGCGGCCGCCGCCCGCAGATCGAGAGCCACCCGGTCCAGAGCGTCCGCGAGACCGCTCCCGGTCTGGTGGGCGATCTGCCAGGCCGCGGCGACCACACGGAGCGCTCCCGCCCCGGGAACCTCGGCGACCTGCCGCCAGGCGGCTGGGACGTCGGAGCCCATCCGCTGTGCCTCCGCGACCGGCTCGATCATCGGCCACTCCGTGGCGAGCTGCGTCAGCGCCGGACCAGGCGGGTGCCCGGCGGCGAGCTCGGCGGCCATCTGCTCGCAGGCCTCGACCACACGGTCAGCCGTACGCCCTGCCTCGATCCGCTCGCAGCGGCGCCGCCACAGCGCGACCCCGCCGAAGGTGGCGATCCCGAGCAGGACAGCCGCGACGACCGCCCTGCCCGGGAAGACGATGGGGATCAGAGCGACCAGGAGGAACGACCACCGCGGCACCCGCCACACAGGCGCCGGACCTGATCCGAGCACAGCCCGCGGACGGACGAGCAGCGCCGCGGCGACGCCGAGCAGGCAGGCGACCAGCCCGAGGCCGAGCCCGCTCACCGATCCGCTCCCAACAGCCCCTCGAGCCGATCCGAGGCCGGCCCGGCGAGAACGTCACCGCCGGCGTCGACCGAGCAGGCCGTCTCCATCCGGACCAGCCCATCGGCTCCGCGACAGGGGACCGCGATCTCGGTCAGCACCCGGCGGCCGTCACGTCGGCGCAGGTGCACGACGACGTCCACCCCGGAGGCGAACTGGCTGTGCGCCGCCTCCCTGCCGAGGCCGGCGGCCAGCGCCAGCGCCTCCACGCGCGCCGGCACGTCGGCGGCGGAGTTGGCGTGCAACGTGCCGCAGCCACCCTCGTGGCCGGTGTTCAACGCGGCGAGGAGGTCGACGACCTCGGCGCCGCGCACCTCCCCCACGACCAGCCGGTCCGGCCGCATCCTCAGGGCCTGGCGGACCAGCGTATGGAGCTCGACGGCTCCGGCGGCCTCGATGTTGGCCGGGCGCGCCTCGAGGCCGACCACATGCGGATGGTCCGGACGCAGCTCGGAGGCGTCCTCCACCAGTACCAGCCGCTCCTCCGGCGGCACCAAGGACAACAGCGACGCCAGCAGGGTGGTCTTCCCGGTGCCGGTGCCTCCGGAGACGAGAAAGGCGGACCGAGCCAGCACCAGGCGCCGCAACAGATCGGCCACGTAGGGAACGACCATCCCCGAAGACTCCAGCTCAGCGAGGGTGAACGCGCGCTCCGAAGGCACCCGCAGCGAGATCACCGTGCCCGGTCGCGCCAGCGGCGCGAGCACCGCATGGAACCGGCTGCCGTCGCCCAGCCTCAGATCGACATAGGGCGAGGCGTCGTCCAGGCGACGGCCCGCTCCGGCAGCCAACCGCTGCGCCAGCCGTCGAACCGCGTCGTCGTCAGGGAACGCGACCGGAGCGGGCTCCAGGCCGGATCCGCGGTCGATGAAGACCTGATCGGGTCCGTTGACGAGGACGTCGGTCACCCCCGGCAACCGCAGCAGCGGCTCCAACGGCCCCGCACCGACCACGTCGCGGCGCAGCATCTCGAAGACGGCCAGCACGGTCGCGTCACCGACGATCCGCCCCTCCGCACGGAGCGCCTCCTGGACCCGGTGCGGGGTGAGCTCTCCAGGCGTACGCGCCAGGTGGTCGCGGACGAGGTCCACGACCTGGGGCGCGATGTCGACAGCGCCGATCATGCGGCCATCACCCCCACACGGACCCGACAGCGCATCAGCACCTCGGCGGCGGCACGGGCCAACGGCGCCCGCTTCGAACGGATCGGCCCCAGACCCAGGTCGATGGCCTCCGAGAGCCCGCGCTGGTCGGACATCGACGCGATCACCGGGAGCCCGAGCGCACGCCCGACCGCCTCCGGTTCGGCCGCGCGACCGCGGACGACGACCCGCACTCGATCGCGCTCGGGAAGACGGGCGACCAGCCGGGCGGCGGACGCGGTGCCGGTGACGTTCGCCCGCACCACGACGAGCACGATGTCGCATCCGGTCAGCAGCGCCTCGGTCCCGGCGTCGGACTCGCGTGGCAGATCGACCACGACCAGATCGTGGCCGCGACGAGCGGCAGCGAGCACCTCGCGCACCACCTCCGGCTTCGGTGGCACCACCTCGCCGCCCGGCCAGCCCAGCAGGCCCAGCGACCCCACATGCGGCACCGCCTCCCGCAGCGCCCGCGCCCCCAGCCGCCCGGCGGTCTGCCCGAGATCGCCCCAGGTCACACCGGGGATCTCGTCGAGGCCGAGCACCCGCCCGGCTCCGGGACCGAGCCGGTCGGCGTCGATCAGCAGCGTCGACCCACGGTCGGCTCCGAGGCTGGCCAGGGCCGCGGCGTACGTCGTCGCACCGGCTCCGCCCGATCCGGCCAGCACCCCGACGACCATGCCGTCGCCGCTCTCACCGTCGCTGACGTCGGCGAGGAGGCCGGCGACCACGGTCTCGGCCGACGGGAGTTCGAGGATCGTCTCGGCGCCGACCTCCAGCGCGGCTCGGAGCAGGGGCTCGCCGGTCGAGCCCCACCCCACGACGTACACCCCGTCTCTTCGAGGTGGACGCATCGATGCCACCTCCGCCACGAGGTCGGCGCCGACGAGGATCAGGGGTGGTCGCTGCCAGCGGCGCAGGGCGCCGACGGCGTCGGTGCACTCCTCGACGGTGACGCCGGAGGCGGCGGCCAGACGAGCCGCCTCGGCGGCCAGCAACGAGTCCGAGGTGATGACGAGAGGTTCCATGGCAGCAGGATCCGCCGGGACACCGACCTTTCCACCCGAAAATCCACCGCCTGTGGAGAACCCCGGACCGAACCCGCCCTGTGGATGGTGATCGGCCCGCCCAGCGGCCGTCTACGATGTGCCCATGACACGCATCGCTGCGTTCTTCGACCTCGACAAGACGATCATCGCGAGGTCGAGCACGCTTGCGTTCTCCAAGCACTTCCAGGCCGGCGGCCTGATCACCCGTGCGGCCATGATCCGCTCGGCCTATACGCAGTTCGTCTACGTCGTCGGCGGTGCCGACCACGACCAGATGGAGAAGATGCGCAAGGCTCTCTCCGAGATGGTCACCGGATGGGACGTCGCGACCGTCAAGGAGATCGTCGCCGACACCCTCCACAACGTGGTCGATCCGCTCGTCTACGAGGAGGCCGTGCAGCTCATCGAGCAGCACCACGCCCAGGGCCACGATGTCATCATCGTCTCCGCCTCCGGCACCGAGCTGGTCGAGCCGATCGGCGCGATGCTCGGCGCCGACCACGTGGTCGCCACCCAGATGGAGATCGAGGACGGCCGCTACACCGGCGAGATCGCGCTCTACGCCTACCGCGAGGAGAAGGCCCGCGCGGTCCAGCAGCTGGCCGAGCGCTTCGGCTACGACCTCGAGCAGTCGTACGCCTACTCCGACTCCGTCACCGACCTCCCCATGCTGGAGGAGGTCGGTCACGCGTTCGCGGTCAATCCCGACAAGGACCTCCGCAAGGCCGCCAAGGAGCGCGGCTGGGACATCCTGGTCTTCAACAAGCCGGTCGCGCTGCGCAGCCGGGTGCTGACCCCGTCCACGCCGACCCTGGCCGCGCTGGCCGTCGGGGGCGCCGTCGCGATCGCCGGCGGGGTCATCTGGGCGGGCACGAAGCGCCGCCGCCTCGGCGCCTGACGCGCCCCGAATTCCGAGTTCTGCAGAAGCGGCATCATCCTCCTCATCCTGCAGAATTTCCAGCCTTGAATCTGACCGCCGATCAGCGTAGAAACAGAGGTGTAACAAGACGAACACGAGTGACAGGCACCCACGCGGCGATCCACCCATCTGATGGGGTGCTGTAGCCGGGGAGAAATCCCGACGCAGTGACCAGACCTTGCACGCTTGGTAACCAGAAACACTCGTGTCAGCGGTGGCACCCGGT
Source organism: Nocardioides sp. NPDC057577 (assembly GCF_042801335.1). Classification (NCBI taxonomy): domain Bacteria; kingdom Bacillati; phylum Actinomycetota; class Actinomycetes; order Propionibacteriales; family Nocardioidaceae; genus Nocardioides; species Nocardioides sp. NPDC057577. The sequence continues at coordinate 32,314 of NZ_JBHVGB010000007.1, forward strand.
GCTCACAACCCACCGGGTGCCACCTGCTTTGTGTCTCCTACTCGGCCGCGTCCAGGCGCAGCGGTGAGGCTTCGGCTCCGGCGGCGAACGCCTCGGCTGCGTAGAGCAGCCACGAGTGCGCCCCCGCCTGACCACCCTCGCGGAAGCCGCGCAGGTTCGACTCATAGGCGGCCCGCAGGGCCAGATGGCCGGCCTCCGGCACGACCAGCGACTTCTCGTCCACGCCGCGCGCGACCAGGATGAGCCGCTCTGCGGCACGCGCGACCAAGCCGTTGTGCGACGCAAACGGCGCAGAGGAAGCCAGATCGGCGTGCACGAACGCCGCCACGACCAGCGCCGGCGCGGACGTCGGGGCGAGCAGCAGATCGGAGAGACGACGCAACCGCTCGGCCGAGTCTGCCGAGCGCGGACGGCCCAGCTCCTCAGCCTCCAGTGCGGCCCCGGCCGCCAGCGCGTGCAGACGCGCGAACGCCTGCAACGGCGCGTGCTTCACCACCGGCACCAGCGAGAGCAGCTCGGTCGAGAGCCGCACCGCATCCTGCGCGATCGCGTCCCCACCGGAGGCCCGCACGTCACCCAGCGTCGACCCGGAACCCTCCAGCACGGCCGAGGCGTGCGCACCGCGCAGCAGCGACTCGGCGGTGGTCTCCGGAGACGTACGCCGCAGTCCCCGGTCACGCAGCATCACGTCGATACCGTCACGAGCTGCGGCGAAGCCCGAGGCCACACCTTCGAGCGACACCAACCGGGCAAGCGGATCGTCCTTCACGCGTCAACCTTAAGCGCGCGTTACCCTGACCGAGATGACGGACCCAGCCAACCCCGATCCGGCACGCTCCTTCGGCGGCGTGGCGGACAGCTATGACCGCGGGCGGCCGTCCTACCCGGTGGATGCGGTGAAGTGGCTGGTCGGCGAGGAGCCGTGCTCGGTCCTCGAGCTCGGGGCCGGCACCGGCAAGCTCACCGAGGTGCTGGTCGGCCTCGGCCACGACGTCTTCGCGACCGACCCGGACGACGCGATGCTCGACATCCTCTCCGAGAAGCTCCCGGACGTACGCGCCACCAGCGGCACCGCCGAGCAGATCCCGATCGGCGACAGCCTCTACGACGTGGTCGTGGTCGGCCAGGCGTTCCACTGGTTCGACCACGCGAAGGCGCTGGCGGAGATCGGCCGCGTCCTGCGGACCGACGGACGCCTCGCCGTGGTCCAGAACGAGCGTGACGAGCGGATCCCCTGGGTGCGCAAGCTGGGCAAGCTGATCGGCAAGCAGCCCGGGCGTACGGACGAGGGCGGCTTCGACCCGACCTCGATCCTCGACGACTCCGGGCTCTTCTCCGCGGTCGAGGCCCAGGCCTTCCGGCACTGGCAGGTCGTCGACCGCCACTCGATCCAGGACCTGGTCCAGTCGCGCTCCAACGTCGCCACCCTCGAGCCGGAGGCCCAGGAGCAGAAGCGGCGCGAGGTGCTGGCCTTCTACGACGGCTACGGCCGCGGCATGGATGGCATGCAGCTGCCCTACAACTGCCACGCCTGGCGCGCGCAGGTGCTCCCGCACGCGCATCTGAAGCACACCGTCGAGACCGACGAGGAGCCGGAGCCGAAGGTGCCGCTGGCCAAGCGCACCGACACCGCCGTACGCCTCCCGCGCGTCATCACCGACCCCGAGAACGGCGACGACGACCTGCTCATCGACTTCCGGTGAGCCCCGTCATTCCAGCGCAGCGTCCGGCCGCGTCGTGAGCGCGTCGCGCCTCGGGTCCATCAGATCGAAGCTCTGGATGACCCAGAAGATCGTGAAGCAGACCAGCAGCGAGACCTCGGTCGCCAGCAGCCAGTACGTCCAGCCGGTCAGGCCGAGCACGATGCCGGCCACGAGCAGCACCACCATCGCCACGACCAGCGCCCAGTAGGTCTTGTCCAGCCGCGTACGCGCCTTGTCGGCCTCCTGGGCGATCTTCCGCACGCCCCAGTCGGTGTTGAGCACGACCGCCAGCGCGAACGGCGTGAAGGTGAAGATCGCGGCCAGCCCGTGCGCCTTCGTCGCGAAGCTCTCCTGGTCGATCAGCAGCCAGCCCACCCCGACGGCCCATGCCCCCGCGACGGAGACCAGCCCGACGGCACCCCAGCGCGAGGGCCAGGCCCCGGCCGCGGCGCGCTTGCGGAGCCCGAAGATCAGCACGACCACCCAGCCGATCGCCATCACCGCCAGATAGCTCCAGGCGTTGTTGACGATGGCGGCCTTGTCGATCTGCTGCCCGATCTCGGGCGTCGGCACGAAGCCGACCATCGGCGCCGAGAGCCCGGCGAGGTTGAGGGCGGTGTCCTCCGCGTCGGTATAGCCCCGCAGCACCACCAGGCACACGCCCAGAGCGCACAGCACCGCGGTGAAGACCGGGCCCGCCGGGGTGTAGTAGTAGGACGAGATGGAGGTCTGCCACTCCCCGCTCGCGATCGTCTCGGCACCCACGGAGATCGCGAGTCCCGCGAGCAGACAGCACAGAGCGAAACGGACATAGCGGTACGTCGTCACCTCGGTGGTCATACGCCCGAAGGTAGCGGGATCCGGCCAGCCTCGCGGCCCTATTCGGCAGCACGTCCGAGACCCGCTCCAATCGTTCACCGAGCAATGTCGGTCAACGCATAGCGTGACGTACGCCACATCGGATAACGTAAATCGAGTCCGGATCCCCGCCGGTTTCGAGAAATCCTCCGTCGCTCCCTACGATGCGCGCGTGAAGATGACGATCAAGTGAAATCCTTCGCCCCGAGCCGATGACGCCTTGGGATGCGCCCACGGACGCGTTAGCGTCCGGACGAAGCCGCATATCTCTGCCGTAGCCCCACCACCATCACCGCTCGGGCGATGCCTCCTGCGGAAAAAGTGAGGTCGACATGTCCACCGTGACGTATCTCGAGGACGGCCCTTCCGTCCTCTCCCTGTACGAAGGTTTCTTCGCCGGTGGAGCCCGGATCCTGCACACCGCAGTCGTCCGCGCGCTCGACGCCACCACGCCTCAGCGACACAGCGTGCTGAGCCTCAGCGACCGGGTACAGCGCGAGTTCACCGCCCAGCGGATCTCCTCCGACAACTCCTACCGCCGCCTGACCTCGGCCGGCGTGCCGGTGCGGGCACTGAGACGTACGCCGACGGGCCCGATCACCACCAGCCAGCTGAGGCGCGTGGCCCAGTCGGTGGCGAAGGCCGACGTCGTGCTCTCCCTCAAGGAGCAGCCGCTCACGGTGCTGGGCAGGGTCGGCACCTCGGGCACCCCGCTGATCACCGCGCTGCATCGCTCCGACCCGGAGCACCAGGGGGCAGGCGTGCAGGAGCTCATCGACCTCGACCGCGCCGGGCTGCTGACCGCGGCGGTGTGCTGCGCGGAGTCGACCCAGCGGGCCTACCACGACGCGACCGGGATCCCCCTCGAACGACTTCCGGTCTTCCCCAACGGCGTGGACCTCCACAAGTTCCGCACCGACGCCGAGCTGCGGGCGAGCAAGCGCGCCGAGCTCGGTGTGAGCGGCGAGGAACCGGTCGTGATGATCGCCGCCCGCTTCGACGAGATGAAGAACATCCCGCTCTTCGTCCGGGCCGCGCGCCGGTTCGTCCAGGAGCACCCCGACGCCCATCTCGTCATGTGCGGCGCCGGGATGACTGCGGACAACCCGGCCTTCGCCCAGCTCATCGCCGAGGAGCTAGGCGCGTGGTCGGCGCTGGAGACCAACCTCCACGCCCTCGGGATCCAGAGCCAGATGGCGCCGCTCTACAACGCCGCCGACCTGATCACGCTCACCTCGGCGTTCGGCGAGGCCGCCCCGCTGTGCCTGCTCGAGGGGATGGCCTGCGGCGCGGTCCCGGTGACCACGCCGGTCGGCGACGCTCCCGCGATGGTCGGCGACATCCGCCTGGTCGCGAGCTTCGACCCGGCCGAGATGGCCGAGTCCTGGAAGGCCGCCTTCGCCCAGCGCGAGGAGCACTTCGAGCGCATCTTCCGCAACCGGCAGCGCCTCTCCGAGCAGCGGCTCTTCGATGCGTACGCCCGGCTCATCAAGGTCTCCGCCGACGCAGCACTGATCCCGGTCGCAGTCTGAGTTCACCACCGCTGGTCGAGCCCGGCGAGCCGTGCTCGACCAGCGGAGTGTGATCAGTAGAGGCGTACGTCGTAGGCGTTGACGGCCTCGCGGACGGGCTGGAAGAAGGTGGTGCCGCCCGAGTCGCAGTCGCCGGAGCCGCCCGAGGTGATCCCGAGTGCGGTCGAGCCGGCGTAGAGGGGGCCTCCGGAGTCGCCCGACTCGGCACAGATGTCGGTCTGGATCATGCCGCGGACCGTGCCTGAGTCGCGGTAGCGGACCGAGACGTCGAGCGCCTCGACCCGGCCGGAGTGCACGCCGGTGGACGAACCGTCGCGGGTGACCCGCTGGCCGACGCGGGCATCACCGACGGAGTAGCCGCCCCGATGGGTGAGCGAGGTGTTGTCGTAACGCACCAGCGCGTAGTCGTTGCCCGGGAAGCTCGACTTCACCGTCGGCCCGATCCGGGTGGTCCGGCCGGAGTTGGTGTACCACGTGCCCACCTCTTCGGCGCAGTGGCCGGCGGTGAGGAAGTAGTAGGTGCCGCCGCTGCGTACGTTGAACCCGACCGAGCACCGGAAGCCCGACCCGTAGATCGCGTCGCCGGCGCCGAGGAACGGCTTGAACTCGCCCTCGGCGCGCTTGATGGTGATCGCGTCGGCAGCGGCGCCGACGGTCTCGGTCAACCTGCTCAGTGCGGACCCGGGGACGGTGGAGTCCGCGGTCACGACCACCTTGCCGGTGGTCTCGTCGGTGTACCAGGCGATGCCGGACAGCGCGGACCTGTTGACCGCGTCGTCGACGGCGGCGTAGGCGGCCGCCAGCCTCTTGGCGCCCACCCCGGTCTCCGCGGGCTCGGCGACCGCGGGCGTGGCCATGGCCGTAGCCGCCAGCCCTAGACCGACCGCTGCCGCGAGCAGACGACTGCGTGACCTGGTGAACCTCATGCGTTCCTCCTGGGACGACCAAGCGCCCGCCCCGGTAGCGCGCGCCACGTGCACGACCACCGCGATGTGCCCGAACACGTCACTGTGAGTATGTCGTTGTCGACACCCCAACGGCCAGTCGTCGGCAAAAAACTTTCGCAGTTCGATCAAAATTCGTACGCCGCGGAGCAAAGTGGCGCAAACCACCTCGCCCCGCGGCGTACCTGTGATTGATCAGTAGATGGTGGCGCCGTACACGCTGAGCGCCTCGGTCACCGGCTGGAAGAAGGTCGTTCCACCGCTGCTGCAGTTGCCGCTGCCGCCGGAGGTCAGACCCAGCGCGGTCGAACCGGAGTAGAGCGCGCCGCCGGAGTCACCGGGCTCGGCGCACACGTTGGTCTGGATCAGGCCGCTGACGGTTCCCTCGGCGTAGCGGACGCTGGCGTTGACCGCCGTCACCGTGCCGGTGTGCACGCCGGTGGTCGAGCCGTCGCGGGTGACGCTCTGGCCGACCCGAGCAGTGCCCGCGGTGAAGCCGCCCGACTTCGAGATGGTCGAGTTGTAGCGGACGATGCCGTAGTCGTTGCCCGGGAAGCTCGAGCCCGCGGTCGAGCCGAGCAGCGTGCTCTGGGACGAGTTGGCGTACCAGGTCGAGACGTCGTTGGTGCAGTGGCCGGCGGTCAGGAAGTAGTCGGCTCCGCCGACCTTGACGTTGAAGCCGAGCGAGCAGCGGTAGCCGCCCCCGTAGATGGCGTCACCGGCACCGATGAGCGGGGTGAACTCGCCCTTGGTGTGCTTGACCGTGACCGCCTGGTCGCCCTGGCTGGTCTTCTCGGCCGCGGCCTCCTTGACCTCGGCGATCTCCGCCTTGGAGACGGTCGAGTCGACGGTGACGACGACCTTGTTGGTGGCCGGGTCGGTGTACCACGACGAGCCGACCGGGGCGGACTCGGCGACGGCCGACTTGACCGACGCGACCTCGGCCTTGCTGAACTCGGCGTCCGCGGCAGCTGCCGGGACGGCGACGGCGGCGGAGGCCGCGAGACCCACACCCGCGGCGAGCGCGGCGATCGTGCGGGGACGGAAGGTGGTGCGTTCGAACCTCATACGTCTCCTCCTGGGGGAAAGGCCCACGTGTTGCGGGCTTCCGCCCCCGAAACCACGGGTTTCGCTGTTTACCGGGGGCAGGTAACTGAGTTTCGTGTTCTTTCCTTTGGGGCGCACCACATTCGATTCCCCAAGAATCTGCATTGCAAAGACTCGTTCATCGAATCCTTGCAATGCAGCAACACGCGATTCCGCAGGGTTTTCGGCGCCGCGCCGGCAGCAGAGGATTGGGTAAGCATTGCCAACTTGTAGGTGCCCGGGTCCCGGGCCGCGTACGGTGGGTATCCGTGTTCATCTCGCTGCCCGAGCGGGGAATCGGCGGGATTTCGTCCGTCTTCCAAGCCTTCGGCGTGGCGACCGTTGATAGATGGTAGACAAACCCCATGCCGTATCCGCCGCCCCCAGGCTCCCCCGGTTCGGGCGCGCCTGACGAGGAGCCGCAGAAGCAGCCTGCCCCTTTCGACTACAACGAGCGCCTGATCGGGCTCTCCGAGGAGATGGGCGGCAACCGACCGGCGTTCAACGCCCGCAAGGAGCGCGCCGGCCAGGGCGGGCCGCTGCGCCAGGTCCTGACCATCGCCGTCTCCCTCGCGCTCGTGGTCGTGTGCGGGGTGGTCGTCTACGCCCTCTTCACCCGCGGCGACGACGCGGCCACGACCGCCGGAGCTCCGACCGCGAGCGACACGGCCTCGGCCGACAGGACACCGAGCGGGTCGGCCAGCCAGGATGGCGGAAGCTCCGACGTCAGCGGTGAGTCCAGCGGCAAGCCCGACTGGCCCGGGACCAGCTCCCCGGCCGACCCCGGCGACGGCGCCACCACCTCGCGTTCGACCATCGGCCCCGAACACCTCGCCAAGGCCGACGTCCCTCGTCCCTGGGAGTTCACCTACGGTGATGTCACCCTGAAGGCCCGCTACCTGAGCGGCAAGGACTACTCCGGCTGCAAGGCGACGCTCAAGCCGGCGATCCGCACCCTCGGCTGCGACTACGCCGTGCGGGTCTCCTACAAGGCTCAGCGGGGCAACCTGCGGATGACGCACTTCATCTACGACTTCAGCACCGTCGAGGCCGCCGGCGAGGCCGCCAAGAAGATCGAGCCGCGGCACGTGATCCCGCCCGCGGAAGCCTCCCTGCCCGACTACACCCAGGGCTGGTTCAAGGTGAAGGACTACGGGAAGTACGTCGTGTACACCATGGTCACGGCCACCGACGGCATCACCGAGGCCCAGGGCAAGGAATACACGTCCTACGGCAACACCGATCTCGGCGCGGAGATCCTCTTCCGGATGTGAGCCCGGCTCACGGCGCCGCCTGATCTCCTGCTCAGGGCGAGGCTTCGGCCGTGGGCGAAGGCTCCGCCGAGACGCCGCCCTCGTTCGGCTGTGCCGACGGCTCGGTGCTCGCCGAGGCCGACGGCCCGGCGCTCGGCGTCTCCGTCGTGGCCGTCTCGGACGGCTCGGACGTCTCGGACGGCTCGGCCGACTCCGAGGGCTCGGTGCTCGCGGACTCCTCGGGAGTCGCGGTGGCGCCCGGCGACGGATCCTCACCCTGCTTCTCGTCGCGCTTGTCGGAACCGCCACCGGTCACCCGGGAGATCGTCGTGCTGCTGTCCCCATCGCCCACGATCGCGCTGACGCTGCGCCCGGCCAGCAGCTCGAAGATCGTGATCGCGGCGATCACGACCACGAACATCGCCAGCGAGAGCAGGGCGATCCGCTTCCAGGGCAGAGCCTTCAAGCGCTCCCGCCACGACGGCATCGGCTCAGCGTCGCCGCCCTCGGCCACCTCCTGCGCCTCCGCCACGGAGTCCGAAGCCGGCTCGGACCCAGGCTCCGAGCCCGCCCGTGCGCCGGCGAGCCCGGCAGACCGCCACCGGGCCAGCGCGTGGACGCTGACCACCTTCTCGTGGCCCTTCGCGAGCCACTGGGAGTAGAGGTTGGCGCCAACCGTCGCCGCGACACTGCCGAGCGCCGCCCCGACGAGGGTGCCGACGGCACCGAGCGTGGAGAGCAGCACGGCGGAGGTGACGGCAGCGAGGGCACCCGCGGCGGTCGCGAGCCAGTCGATGCGGGCCGGTTTCGTTCCTCGGGTGTCGTTGGAGGGCGGGGTGTCGCTCATTGGGCCCAGATTAACTCGCGAACCGACGCTACCGGCACCAAGTTGACGGAGATCACCCCTGGCTCAGGTCACGCTCCAGAGCCGCTGCGCCGGACATCAGGGTGGCGACGACGCTCGGCAGGGACTCCTTGTCGTAGCGGACGCTGGGCATGGAGATCGACATCCCGGCGACGACGTCGCCCCCGGAACCACGGACGGGGACTCCGACCGCGACCACGCCACGCTCGGAGCGGCCGTCGTTGAAGGCGAAGCCGTTGCGGCGTACGCGCTCGAGCTCGGTACGCAGCGCCTCGATGTCCGGGCGGTCGGCCAGGTGGTCGGCGTACCTCTCCCGGGAGTAGATCGAGGCGAGCTCGTCCCCGGAGATCTGGGCCAGGAGCAGGAGACCCGCGGTGGTGCGGTGGGCGGGGAAGACCATGCCCTCGCGGGAGCCGACCTTGAGCGACTGGGGCGACTCGACCGAGGCGATGAAGCGGCAGGTGTCGCCGGTGCGCACGGCGACGTTGGCGGACTCGCCCAGCAGGTCGACCAGGCGCTGCAGATGCGGCAGGGCGACCTGGCGGAGCCGGGATGCTGTCGAGCGGGAGTGGGCGGCCAGCTCCAGCACCGGTCCGGCCCGGTAGACCTTGTCCTCGTCCTGGACCGCGAAGTCGCGGTAGACCAGCATCGCCAGCAGCCGGTGGGCGGTGGAGCGGGCCACGTCGAGCCGAGCCGCTGCCTCCGAGACGGTCAAGCGGCCTTCGAGCTGAAGGATCGCCGCCAGCTTGAGTGCGTGGTCGACGCTGGTGATCGCGTACGGGGGCCGTGTCTTCAGCGGCTTGTCCATCCCACCTCTTCCTGATCACACCAAACCTGGCACCTATCGCTCGACTCCGCAGGAGATTGACCGAGCCAGATGTTCTTTAGGGCAGAATTATTTGTTCTGTTACGCCTGAAGCCAGCAGGCTGTGACCATGAACACCACGCCCGCGCCCACCACCTCCGCCTCGCCGGTGAGGCTGAAGGCCGTCGAGGCCGAGGACCAGCCCACCGTCTCGCCCGCGCTCGAAGCCCTCTATCGCGGCTTCGAGCAGGAGCTCCTGGTCCCGCTGTGGACCGAGATCGGCGACCTGATGCCTGCCCACCCGCGCAGCCGCGCCGTCCCCCACCTGTGGAAGTGGGAGAACCTCCTACGCCTGGCCGGGCGGGCCGGCGAGATCGTGCCCGTCGGCCGCGGCGGCGAGCGCCGCGCGATCGCGCTCGCCAACCCTTCCCTGGGCGGCCGCCCGTTCGCGACGCCGACGCTGTGGGCGGCGATCCAGTACCTCATGCCCGGCGAGGACGCTCCCGAGCACCGCCACACCCAGCACGCCTTCCGCTTCGTCGTCGAGGGCTCGGGCGTGTGGACGGTCGTCGGCGGCGATGCGGTAGCGATGAACCGCGGCGACTTCCTCCCCCAGGCCGGCTGGAACATGCACGCCCACCACAACGCGACCTCCGAGCCGATGGCCTGGATCGACGGGCTCGACATCCCGTTCCAGTACGCCACCGAGTCCCAGTTCTTCGAGTTCGGCCGCGACGAGATCTCCTCGGCGGAGCGGGTCACCCCGGATCTCTCCCGTTCCGAACGGCTGTGGGGCCACCCCGGCCTCTCCCCCGTCGCGGTCACGCACACCGCCCCCGGCAGCCCGCTGCTCTCCTACAAGTGGGAGTTCACCGACCGTGCGCTCGCCGACCAGCTCACGCTCGAGAAGGAGGGCTACGGGGGCACCGTCGAGCCCGGCCACGCCGCGGTCCGCTACACCAACCCGGCCACCGGCGGGGACGTACTGCCGACGATGCGCGCCGAGTTCCACCGCATCGCCACCGGCGCCGAGACCGCGCCGCTGCGCGAGACCGGGTCCAGCGTCTACCAGGTCTTCGACGGCTCCGGCGTCGTCACCGTGGGTACGAAGTCCTGGACCGTGGCTCGCGGCGACCTGTTCGTGGTTCCCTCGTGGGAGCCGTTCTCGGCCAGATCCGAGGCAGGCACGACAGACTCGGACTCCGGCGCACTCGACCTCTTCCGCTTCTCCGACGCGCCCGTCTTCGAGGCGCTCCACCTCCACCGCACCCAGAAGGACTCCTGATGCCCAAGCTCGCCACCATCCGCACTGCAGACGGCACCCGCGGGGTCCGGCTCGACGGCGACCGGCTTGTCGACCTCGGCCACCCCGACGTGGGCGCGTACCTGGCCGCCGGCTCGCCCGACCTGCCTCTGGGATCGGTCAACTACCCGGTCGAGGGCGCGGACTTCGCGCCCGTGGTTCCGAACCCGAGCAAGGTCGTCTGCGTCGGCCTCAACTACCGCAGCCACATCGAGGAGATGGGCCGTGACCTGCCCGAATACCCGGTGTTGTTCGCGAAGTTCGCCGACACGCTGACCGGCGCGAACGACCCGGTGACCAAGCCGGCCGAGACCGAGCAGCTCGACTGGGAGTGCGAGCTGACCATCGTCATCGGCTCCACCGTGCGCCATGCGGACGAGGAGCAGGCCGTCGCCGCGATCGCCGGCTTCACCGCCGCCAACGACTATTCGGTCCGCGACTGGCAGTTCCGCACCCGCGAGTGGCTGCAGGGCAAGATGTGGGAGGCCACCACACCCGTCGGCCCCTACGTCGTCACCCCGGACGAGCTGCCCGGCGGCGTACGTCCGGAGCTGGCCACGCGGCTGACCGTCGACGGCGTCGAGAAGCAGAGCGCGAACACCTCCGACCTGCTCTTCGACCCGGTCGCGCTGGTGCGCTACGTCTCCACGATCACCACCCTGCGCCCCGGCGACCTGATCCTCACCGGCACCAACGGCGGGGTCGGGCACGCCCGCTCGCCGCAGGAGTTCCTGTGGGGCGGCGAGACCGTCGAGATCACTGTCGAGGGCATCGGCACCCTCACCAACACGATCGTGAAGGGCTGATCGCGATGTCCGTCCTGATCGGCACCACCCCGACGCGTACGTTCGACGACGCCCGCCGCTGGGTCACCGAAGGCACCGCGCTGCTGACCGGCGGCATCGACGGCCTCTCCGTCGCCGACTTCGACGGCGACTCCCAGCTGCCGGGCTGGACCCGCAAGCACCTGGTCGGCCACGTCGCCGCCAACGCCGACGCCCTCGGCAACCTCCTCTCCTGGGCCGAGACCGGCGTCGAGAAGCGGATGTACGCCTCCCCCGAGCAGCGCAACGCCGACATCGAGGCGGCCGCGACCCGGCCGGCCGACGAGCTGCGCGCCTGGTATCTCCGCGGCGTCGGGGAGCTCGAGGCGGCCATCGACCGGCTGACCCCCGAGCAGTGGGAGCACGAGGTGATCACCGCGCAGCTGGTCACCCGCCAGGCGAGCGACGTCCCGTGGATGCGCGCCCGCGAGGTCTTCGTCCACGCCGTCGACCTCGGGGTCGGGATCACTTTCGCGGACCTGCCCGACGACTTCCTGCTCGCCCTCGCCGGCGAGATCCGTACGAAGCGGGGCCTCTCCGACGACGACCTGCGCGGCGTCACGGGCTCGCTGCCCGAGGTCGCCGCCTGGCTCGCCGGGCGGCCGCACGGCCTCGTCGACGCACCGGAGCTGGGACCATGGCTGTGACGCACTCAGGGACCGACGTGATCGTGGTCGGGGGTGGCATCGGCGGGCTCTCCGCGGCGTACTCCCTGGCCCGTCAGGGCCTGCGGGTCCGGGTGCTGGAGCAGGCATCCGCCTTCGGCGAGGTGGGGGCGGGCATCCAGCTCGCGCCCAACTGCACGCGCATCCTCGACGACTACGGGCTGCTGGAGGAGGCCAGGTCGCTCGGTGTCGTCCCCGACGCGATGGTGATGCGCGACGCGGTCTCCGGCGAGGAGCTGACCCGGCTCGACCTGCGCGACATGGAGGAGCGTTACGGCTACCCCTACCTGGTGATCCACCGCTCCGACCTGCATGCGATGTTCCTGCGGGCGGCCTCGCACGCGGGCGTCGAGCTCGTCACGAACGCCAAGATCGTCGACTACACGGCCGGCTCGGACGAGGCGACCGTCCAACTCGAGGACGGCTCGACCCAGACCGCGCCGTTCGTGATCGCGGCCGACGGCCTGCACTCCCCGGCCCGCTACAAGTTCGCCGGCGACCAGCCGGTCTCGTCGGCGTACGTCGCCTATCGCGGCACCATGCCGACCGACTCCGGGCGTGGGGCCGAGGTCGACCTCGCCGAGGTCGTCGTGCACATCGGCCCGGACTGCCACTTCGTCCACTACGGCCTGCGCGGCGGTGAGCTGCTCAACCAGGTCGCCGTCTTCGAGTCGCCCAAGGCGCTCGCGGGCGAGGAGGACTGGGGCACGCCCGACGAGCTCGACGCCGCCTTCGCCGCCACCACCCCGTTCATCCAGGACGGCCTGGCGCACATGTGGCGCGACAAGTGGTGGCGGATGTACGACCGCGACCCGGTCGACCAGTGGGTCCACGGCCGCGTCGCTCTGCTGGGCGACTCGGCGCACCCCCCGCTGCAGTACATCGCCCAGGGCGCCATCATGGCCATCGAGGACGGCTGGGTGCTCGGCGAGCACGTCCGGCGCCTCCGTGCCGAGGACGGCTCGGTCGACTGGGACCGTGCCCTCGCCGCCTACCAGGCCGTACGTCCCGGGCACTGCCGCCGCGTCGTGGAGACCTCGCGTGCGTGGGGTGTGCTCTGGCATCTCGACGGGCGTCCCCGCGAGCAGCGCAACGCGCTCCTCCGGGCACGGGAGACCGGCGACTACGCGATGATCGACTGGCTCTACTCCACGACGGCGCTGTGGCCGGAGGACGAGCCCGAGATGTTCCGGCCGATCCCGCTCGAGTCCGCGGACGCGTCTCTGGTCTGAGCCCGGTCCGAGGTCAGCGCCAGGCGCCGAGCTTCTCCGGGTTGAGCACGATCCAGACATCGGTGACCCGGCCGTCGACGACCCGCAGGTTGGCGACCCCGCGGTGAGCACCGTCCTCGACGAGCGTGAACCCGAGGCCGTCGGCGGTGGGCTCGGTGCTGATCGTCCAGGTCGGGTGCTTCCCAAGTACGCCGAGCAGGAACCGGCCGACCCGCTCCGGTCCGCTGATCGGGTTGCGGGCCGCGCTGACCCGGCCACCACCGTCGGACCGGAGGACGACCGACGGGTCCAGCAGCGTCACCAGCCGGCCGAGATCGCCACCCGCGGTCGCCGAGACGAAGGCGCGGACGACGTCGTCGTGCTCGGGCAGCGGGGCGACGTCGGCGCGCTGCTCGGCGACCCGGCGTCGCGCCGACGCGGCGAGCTGCCGCACCGCGGCCGGCGAGCGACCGACCACCGCGGCGATGTCGCCGAACGGGACGGCGAAGATGTCGTGGAGCACGAACGCGACCCGCTCGGCCGGGGTCATCGCGTCGAGCACCACCAGCAGGGCGGTGCTCACCGTGTCGTCGAGGGTCGCCCGGTCCGCGGGATCCTCGGGCGCCCCCAGGAAACCCGGGCGGACCGGCTCGGGCAGCCACGGGCCGACGTACCTCTCCCGGCGGGCGCGGGCCGACTTGAGTACGTCGAGGCAGACCCTGCTGGTGACCCGGCTCAGCCAGCCGGCGGGGTTGTCGATCGCGGCCCGTTCGTCGTCGGAGAGGCGATACCACCGCAGGTAGGTCTCCTGGACGGCGTCCTCGGCCTCCTCGACCGTGCCGAGAAGCCGGTAGGCGAGCGCGATCAGGCGACGGCGCTCGACCATCACCTCGCCCAGGTCGTCCATGTCAGGCATCGTGGCACCTTTCTCTCGCGCTCGCTCACTGTGACGAGGCAGACAGCGCGAATGTGAGGTGGCGACCTCACATTCATCTCGGCCACCTCGTCAATCCGGTGAGTGCCCGCGCGGTAGCGGGCCAGACCCGAAGGACCCCGATGCTCGCGAACGTCAACGTCACCAAGCTCTTCCCCGCCGCGTACAAGGCCCAGCTGGCCGTCGAGGAGGCGGTCGAGGAGGCCATCACCGTCGCCGGCGTCGACCGGCTCGCCGTCGACCTCGTCAAGCTCCGCGCCTCCCAGATCAACGGCTGCGCCTTCTGCCTGCGGATGCACACCCAGGACGCCCTCAAGAACGGTGAGACGACCGACCGCCTCGCCGTCGTCGCCGCCTGGTGGGAGTCGCAATACTTCACGCCCGAGGAGCAGGCCGCCCTCACCATCGCAGAGCAGATCACCCGCATCGGCGACCTGCACACCGCCGCCGCCCCCAAGGTCGACGTCGAGAGCATCCTCGACGCCAAGCAGATCGCCGCGCTCACCTGGGTCGCGATCGCGATCAACGCCTGGAACCGGATCGCGATCTCCAGCCACTACCCGGTTGCACCGTGACCGAGTGAACGAGTTAGTCCGGGACGTTTCGGCCCATTACCCGTGGGTAGATGGGCCGGAACGTCCCGAACTACTTTTCGGACCTACCGGTTGCTGTCCCGGCCGAGCAGGTAGCCGACCGCCAGCGCGACGATGGCCAGGGCCACCGGATAGCTCTGCAGGAGCTGCCCGAAGATCACCTCGGCCATGAAGCCGAGCAACTCGAGGACCACCCAGATCACCGCGACGGTGCCGAGGACGATGAGGACCTTCCACTTGGTCTCCACCTACTGACTCATTTCGTCGGCGGCGGGCATGACAGGACGAAAGTGCATGGGGGATCCTTGATGCAGGGAGTCGAGATGGCGCCCAGCCGTCGGCGCCTCGCGGCAAAGTAGCAGCGGTGGTGGGGACGTACGCGAGAATTGTGGAACCCCGCGGGAACGCTTCTCCAACGGGATCTTCACTTCGGCAAGGGGACCGATGACGACACCGACACCACCACCGCCGCCTCCGTCGCAACCGGACGGGTACGGCGCGATGCCTCCTGCGCCGGACCTCGGGGCCCAGGCCGGCTGGCAGGCGAACGAAAATTCGTTCGCCCCGGGAGGCCCACCGCCGCCGGAGAAGCCGCACAACCCGTGGCCGATCGTGATCGGGCTCGCGGCGATCGCGGGGGTGCTGGTGATCGGCGTGATCATCACTGCGGCGATCGTCGTCCTCCAGGGCGACGAGGACCCGACCACCAGGCCCGGCCCGGTGACGGTGACCGCGACGCCGACCACCTCGCCGGACCCGTCGTGCGCGGCGCCCCCGCCCCGCGGGGGGGGCGCGGGGCGCGGGGGGGGGGGGGGGGGGGTGAAGCGCGGGGCCGGGTGGCTGGACGCGGAGCTCTTCGAGGGCGACTGGAGGTTCAAGCTCGGCGACGTGAGCATGAACGCGACGTACGTGGCCGCCCAGGACTATCCGGACTGCGGGCCGATCGCGTCGGCGGCCCTGGAGAAGAAGGGCTGCCGCTACGCCGCGATGGGGATCCACGCCGCCGAGGGCGGCAAGCTGCGGATGCTCCGGGTGATCTACGTCTTCGACAGCGAGGCGGAGGCGACGGCGGCCGCGGAGTCGGTCGAGGAGACCGACATCGACCTGCCCACCGGCAGCCTCGTCGCGGACGACGTGATCGGGAAGTGGGTCGCCAAGGACTCCGCCAAGGCGGTCGTCGTCGGCTTCGTGACCGCGCAGAAGGGCGTCCCGGAGGACACCGTCGACGACTACCTCCACTACGGCACCGCCGACATCGCGGGCGCCCTGATCTTCATGGACCTGTAAGCCGGCGATGACTCTCCAGCGCCGAGTCCAGTACGTCCTGGACGAGCTCGTCTCCACCGGAGCCGAGACCGGCCTGCAGGTCGCCGTCGACCACCGGGGCCGCCGGGTCGTGGAGGCCGTGGCCGGCGTCGCCGACAGCGGGACCGGGCGGCCGGTCGCCGCGGAGACGCTGTTCTTCAGCTTCTCCACCGGCAAGGGGATGGCGGCATTGGTCGCCCATCTCCTGGTCGGCAAAGGCCTGGTCGGCTACGACACGCCGGTCGCGGAGGTGTGGCCGGAGTTCGGGGTGCACGGCAAGGAGTCCGCGACGCTGCGCCATGTCCTGACCCACACGGTCGGCGTACCCGCGATGCCCCGCGGGCTCGGCCCCGGCGACCTGGCCGACTGGAACCGGGTCTGCGCGGCGCTTGCCGAAGCGGTGCCGCTGTGGGCCCCAGGCACCCGGACGGGCTACCACTCGTTCACGTTCGGCTTCCTGATCGGCGAGATCGCCCGCCGGATCACCGGGAAGCCGATGGGTCGGCTGTTGGAGGACTGGGTCGCCGCTCCTCTGGAGGTCACCGGCGAACTGCGCTTCGGCGTCCCGCCGAGCGACCTCGCCCGGCTCGCCCGGCTCGAGGACGGCGAGCCACCTCCAGCAGAAGCGGCGGAACCGGATGGCGTGCTGGCGCCCTGGGAGCGACGACCCAGGGCGTCGATGGGCAACGATCCGCGGTTCCTCCGGGCCGAGGTCCCGTCGGTGGGCACCTTCACGGCACGAGGGATCACGACCGCGTACGCCGCGATGCTGGACGGCAGGCTCATCTCCCCGGAGCAGCTCGAGGAGCTGTCGGCGGTGGCCTTCGAGGGCACCGACCAGGTCTTCGGCACCCCCGCCCAGCTGGCTCTGGGCTACCCGGCGGGCCGCATCGGCTGGCCGGGCGGCGGAGGCAGCTATGCCTACGCCGACCCGGCCACCGGGATCTCGTTCGCGATCACCAAGAACCGCCTCACCCCCGACTTCAGCACCGCGCAGCGCCTCGCCGACCTGGTGACCACCGAGATCGCGCCGCCGGCCTGACCCGTCGCCGGAGTTCACCCGAGGTTTCCGAGTATTCGAAAGCGTTTGGTTCGGCGCACACGGCGGACTCATACCGTCGGTAGGCGTGTCCCCCACACCGATCACCTCGGGCCCGGATCGCGCCAAGCTGATGCGCGCGATCGCGCCCGCGGTCGCGCTCTGCGGCGTCCTCGGCGTCGCCCTGAGCTTCCTCGTCCCGACGACCGCCTCCGCCGGCCCGACCGTCAAGGTCGCCCAGGCGGCGCCGGTGCAGCCCGGCTTCCAGCGCTTCGCCTGGCTCAACGCCTGGGCCGACCACCACACCGCGCCCGGGGGTGCTGCCGCCGGACGGCTCGACGGCGTGCCGCGGATGCGGATCGTGGTGGGCCACCTGCGGCGTACGGTCATCGACTTCGGCGTGCTCGCCGAGGTGGAGGCGCGGCAGCGGGAGGCCTTCGAGTCGTACGGCCGGGAGTATGCGCTCGTCTCCACGCCCGACGCCACCGACGACGCGGTCTTCTACCGCCGCTCGGTGTTCCGGCTGGTCAGCAAGGACACGGTCACCATGTACTACCGCCACGGAGCCCGCGTCACCGCACCTGTGGTGGTGCTGGAGGAGCGTTCCTCGGGCCAGCGGGTGGGAGTCCTCCCCGTGCACTTCCCGGCAAGCATCCCGTCGGCTCCTCGACAGAAGCAGTGGCGCGACGTGAACGCGCGGATCGTCAAGGACGTGGTCGCGCGCGCCGAGGTGCCGATGGTCGTGGCCGGTGACTTCAACCAGCGCAACGACATCCTGTGCGACCTGACCTCGCCCGGGACCGGCCTGGCGAGTCCGCTCGCGACGCACGAGAAGTGCGCCACCGCCCGCCGAGCGCCGATCGACCAGGCCTTCCTCAGCCCGTCGCTGCGGCCCGACCGCTATCGGGTCTACTCCGGCCCGTCGGCCCGCCGGGCCACCGACCACGGCGCGTTCTACCAGGTCAGGGTGCGACTCTCCGGCATCGCCTGAACCCTCAGAAGTACGTCCGGACCAGGTCGGTCACGGTGTAGTCGAGATCGACGACCGGGATCAGCCGCCACTTGTCGAACGCCGTGCACGGGTGCGAGATCCCGAAGCTGACCAGGTCGCCCGGCCGCAGTCCGGCGTCGGTGCGCAGGAAGGCGTGCTGGTCGGCCAGCTTCTCGACGGTGCCCTCGAGCGGATCAGCGCCACCGAAGCCGTTGCGCCGCACCGCGAGCGCTATTGGAAGGCCGTGATCGAACGGCGCGTCCCGCCTGCCCATGCCGACGATGGCCAGCCCCTCCTCGGGTGCTGAGATCACCTGGGCCCACACCTCGATGGCCGGGTCCAGGGTGCCCTCGATGCGGCCGTAGGGCGTCTCGCCGGCGTAGAGCCCGTGGTCGTGGGAGACGTACGCACCGCTGCGCAGCACCTGGCGAGGCGTCATCCCGTCCGGCCAGCCCGCGGACCAGCGCTCGGCGAGGACGTCGAAGAAGGCGCTTCCACCTGCGGAGACGATGGCGTCGGCGGCGACCAGGCCCTTGGTGAAAAGGGTCGAGGCGAGCTCCTTGAGGTGGTCGAAGTAGTCACCGACCGCCTCCGCCGTGTGCAGCCCGCCCTCGTAGCCGGCCACCCCCGCCAGGAGCACGCCCGACGTGGCGTCGACCAGCCGCGCGAGCTCGACAGCCTCCTCGACGGTGCGACAGCCCGTGCGCCCGCCCGGGAAACCCAGATCGATCAGCACGGCCATGGGCCGGTCCTCGACACCGACCAGTGCCGACGCCTCGGCCGCCGCTTCGACACCCTCGACCGAGTCGACCCAGTGCAGGTGGAGGAACTCGGGGTCGGCCGCACGCTCGGAGGCCACCCAGCTCAGAGCGCTGTGGTCGAGGATCTCGTTGGCGACCATGACCCGGCGTACGCCGGCATGGCGAGCGACCAGGGCCTGGCTGGGCGAGGCGACGGTGATCGCCCACGCGCCGGCGTCCAGCTGCCGCTGGTAGAGCGAGGGCGCCATCGTGGTCTTGCCATGCGGAGCGAGCAGCAGACCGTGCTCCTCCGCGAAGCCCGCAAGGGTCGCGATGTTGTGCTCCAGCGCGCCCTTCTTGAGCACCATCGCCGGCCAGGTGAACGAGCCGTCGAAGAGGTTGCGGCCGGAGGCTGCGTACGCGTCGAGACCGACGGCCTCCCCCGGTTCCCAGAAGCCCTTGTCCGCCCAAGTCACATGATCGTCCATCGAGACAGAACCTACCGACGGCCCAGCTGCGAGACATCGAGTTTTCGAGAAACCGTGGAAATCCCCGGGTAGGTATCGGCGTCGCTTATCGTGACGCCATGGCCAACCGTGCAGCTCAGAGGGCGATGACTCGCCGGCTCCTGCTGGACGCGGCGATGGATCGGTTCGTCGCGAGCGGCTACGCGGCCACGACGATCGACGAGATCGCCTCGGCGGCAGGCACCACCCGGGTGACGTTCTATGCCTACTTCCCCTCGAAGTCCGAGGTCATCAAGGCCCTGATCGCCGAGCGCCTCGAGGACGAGCTTGTCCAGCTCCGCTCCCCCCGGGGCAGCTCGCTCGGCGGCCTCGCCGACGCGGTGGCGGCCGGCACCAGCGAGCAGCTCGGTGCCTGGATCCGGCAGGCCGTGGCCCGGTGGCCGGAGGTGCGCCCGATCGTCACGATCGCCCGGGCCGCCCAGGCCGTCGATCCCGATCTCACCCGCATCGTCGACGCCTGGACGGACGAGACGATCGAGGACGTCAGCACGGGCCTGGACAAGGCGGACCGGTTCGATGCCGACAGCCGGCGGCTGCGCGGCGCCCTGGCGGTCGGCCAGCTCGACTATCTCTTCCAGCGCTGGGCGGACGGGTTCTGGGGTGTCGAGCACGACCGCATGTGCGAGCTGGTCACCGAGAGCTGGGTCATGCTGCTGGGCGAGTCAGCCTGACCCAGCCTGACCCGGCCTGACCCAGCAGGTCACAGGAACGTCTGGCCCTCGCCCCGATAGGTCGGCGCGACCGTGATGATCGAGTCGCCCTCGATCAGCTGGAGCGTGTCGAGCCGCTCGCAGACCTCACCCGCCTTCGCGTGCCGGAACCAGACCTTGTCACCGATCGCGAGCTCGTCGGCGGCATGCCCACGCAGCGGCGTCTGGACCTCCCCGGCGCCTTCGGTGCCGACGTACTCCAGTCCGAAGGGGTAGGTCGGGCTCGGGACGCGGTCGAGTCCGGGCGGGCCCGACGCGATCCAGCCGCCACCGGCGACGGTGACGATGCCGGGCGCGGGGCGGCGGACGACGCTCAGCCCGAAGTAGGCAGCGGGGTGAGGAGTGAAGCCGTCGTAGCGGTCGAAGAGGGTCGGGCCGTAGAGGCCGGACCCGGCCGCGATCTCGGTCACCGAGGGGTCGGCGTGGGTGGACTCGATCGAGCCGGTGCCACCGCCGTTGACGAACTCGAGGTCGGTCAGGGAGCGTACGGCGGCGACGATCTTCCCGCGGCGCTCGGTGATCTCGGCGATCGAGGCCTTCTTCATCCTCCTGATGGCGGCCGCGGGCGGGTTGCCGCCGAGCGGCCGGTCGACGGTGCCGGCGACCTGGCCCTCGTAGGCCATCAGTCCGACCAGCTGGAAGTCCGGGTCCTCGGCGACGATCCGGGCGAGGGCGACGGCATCCTCGGGGGTGCGGACCGGGGAGCGGCGGGCGCCGAGCCAGATGCGGCGCGCGATGACCAGCGCGGCGTCGAGGTCGATGGCCACGCGTACGGGGGCGGCCGGCGTGCCGATCGCGGCCTTGACCAGCGACAACCCCTCGGCGCTGTCGATCATCAGGGTGACCCGGGCGAGCTTCTCCTCGTCCTTCGCGAGAGCGGCGAGCGCGGCTCGGTCGACGGTCGGGTAGCCGACCACGACGTCGTAGTGCGTCTCGGCCAGCCACAACGCCTCGAACAGCGTGAAAGCCAGGATCCCCTCGTATCCCTCGCGGGCGAGCACCCGGTCGATCAGCGCCCGGCAGCGTACGGACTTGCTGGCGACCCGGATCGGGGTGCCGGCGGCACGGCGCACGAGATCGTCGGCGTTGGCGTCGAACGCCGCGAGGTCCACCGCCCCGACGGGTCCGTCGAGACGAGCGGTCGCCCGGTCGAGCCGTTCGTGCTGCTGGGCGGAGAGATGGTGGGAAGTCGTGACCACGACCCAAGTGTTTATGCCCCGGGAGGCGCTCACGTCAACGGCAGGTAACCAACTGTGCCGTCGCGCGGCGAAAGTCGGCTCCCGGATATCGGCGCAGGCGTTGACCGTACGCCTTCGACCAGCCAACCTTTCCGCGTGAGCGAGTGGCAGAACTGGGCGGGGAATCAGCAGACGAGGTCGATCGAGGTCGTGGCGCCGCGCGACGAGGCGGAGCTCTCGGCCGTCGTCGTGGCTGCGGCCGAGGCCGGGCGGAAGGTCAGGCCGATCGGCGCGGGGCACTCGTTCACCGCGATCGGGTCGCCCGTCGACGTCCAGGTCAGCCTGGACCGTCTCTCCGGGATCGTCCGGGCCGACTCGACGACCGGCCTCGTGACCGTGCGGGGCGGCACCCGGCTCAAGGTCCTCAACCGCGCACTGGAGGCGCTCGGGCTCTCGATGACCAACCTCGGCGACATCGAGGAACAGTCGATCTCGGGCGCGATCTCGACCGGCACTCATGGCACCGGAGCGCGCTTCGGCGGCCTGGCGACCCAGGTACGCGGCCTCCGGCTGCTTCTCGCAGACGGCTCCGTGATCACCTGCTCGGCGTCGGAGAACCCCGAGGCCTTCGACCTCGCCCGCGTCGGGCTGGGCGCGCTCGGGATCATCGTCGAGGTCACGCTCCAGACCGAGCCGCTGTTCGCTCTCAACGCGCGCGAGGGCAACGGTGAGCTCGCCGACGTGATGAACGCCTTCGAGGAGCATGCCTCGGGGACCGACCACTTCGAGTTCTACTGGTTCCCGCACACGACCCGCGTGCTGACCAAGCACAACACCCGGCTGCCGCTGCCGGAGACCCCGTTGGCGCCGGTGGGCCGGGCCCGCGGGTGGTTCGACGACGAGCTCCTCTCCAACACCGCGTTCGGAGCGACCGTCGGACTCGGTCTCCGGGTCCCCGGCCTGGTGAAGCCGCTGGCCCGCTTCGCCGCCTCCGCCCTCTCGCCCCGCGAGTTCACCGACATCTCCTACCGCGTCTTCACCTCGCAGCGGAAGGTGCGGTTCGTGGAGAGCGAGTACGCCGTCCCGCGTGCCGTCGGCATGGAGGTCCTCGCCGAGCTGCAGCGTGCGGTCGAGGCTTCGTCGTGGAACATCTCCTTCCCGGTCGAGGTCCGGGTCGCGGGCGCCGACGACATCCCGCTGTCGACGGGGTTCGAGCGCGAGAACGTCTACATCGCCATCCACACCGCGCCGTCCTCGCCGTGGCGGGTGCCGTATTTCGAGGCCTTCGAGCGCATCGCCGGCGAGGTCGGCGGCCGGCCGCACTGGGGCAAGATGCACACGCTCTCGGCCGCTGACCTGGCCGAACGCTATCCGCGGTTCGGCGACTTCGTCGCGCTGCGTGACAAGCTCGACCTCTCGCGCACCTTCGGCAACCCCCACCTCGAGCAGATCCTCGGCTCCTGACCGCCGAGTCGGCGCAACTTCACCGAAAATCGTGCCGAGTCGGCTCGTTAGAACGAGCCGACTCGACACGGTTTTTGGTCAGGATGCGCCGACTCGGCTTCATCTGGGCGTCTCCCGGGCGTCACCGGCCGGACCTAGCCTGACCCGATGCCAGGCGCCAGCAGCACCCAGCGGATCGCCGAGATCCACGGGCTGCGGGGGCTGGCACTGGCGCTCGTGGTGGTCTTCCACCTCTTCGGCAACGGCCGAGTCTCCGGCGGCGTCGACGTCTTCCTGGCGCTGACCGGGTTCCTGGTGACCCGATCGCTCGTCCGCCGGGTCGCGACCTCCGAGTTGCGCGTGGCGGACCACTACGGGCGTACGTTCCTGCGGCTCTCGGCGCCCACGCTGGTCGTGCTCGCCGGGACGGCGGTGCTGATGGTGACGGTCATGCCGCGGTCGGTGTGGGGCTCGACGCTGCGGGAGATCGCCGCATCGGCGGCGTACGTCCTGAACTGGGAGATGATCCGATCCCAGCTCGCCTACGGTGCGGCCGGGCCGAGCGCGAGCCCGCTGCAGCACTTCTGGTCGCTGGCGGTGCAGGGGCAGTTCCTGCTGGTCTGGCCGGCGGTCGTGCTGGGGGTCTGGTGGGTGGCGCGGGCGCGGCTCCGGGTGGCTCTGGCGCTCGTGGTGGCGGTGGCGACGGTGGCCTCGTTCCTCTTCGCATGGCGGCTCGGGGCGGCCGACCAGCAGGTGGCGTACTTCCACACCGGGGCGCGCTTCTGGGAGCTCGGGGTGGGGGCACTGGTCGCGCTCGGGCTGGACCGTCTCCGTCCGCCCGGGCCCGTGCGACCGATGGTCGCCTGGCTCGGGTTGCTGCTCGTCGCGAGCTCGGGGTTCGTGCTCGACGGCGCCGCGCTCTTCCCCGGGCCGTGGGCGCTGTGGCCGGTCGGCGGGGCGCTGCTGGTCGTTCTCGGCTCCGGGTCGACGGCTGCCTGCGGGCCGCAGCGGCTCCTCGCGGTCAGGCCGCTGCGGTTCGTCGCGGACATCTCCTTCCCGCTCTACCTGTGGCACTGGCCGCTGCTCGTGGCGTGGCTGAGCTGGACGTACGCCACCCGGACCACGCTCCTCGCCGCGGTCGTCGTGCTCTCGGTCTCGGTGGTCCTGGCCTGGCTCACCCACCGGTACGTCGAAGTGCCGGTCACCCGCATCCGGCCCCGCTTCGGCGGGCACGGCCGGCTCGTGGCCATCCCGGTCGTGCTTGCGCTCGTCGCCGCCGGGGCGCTCACCGGCGCAGGCGTGGTCGAGCGCCAGGACGCCGCAGCGAGGGCGGCAGCCGTCGACGCCGCGAAGCGGTACGCGGGCTGCATCGGCGCCGCTGCCCTGGACCCCGCGACCGCCGGTTGCGAGGGTCCGGACCGGCTGCTCGACGCCAGTCTCGGCTACCAGGCGCCCGACGGGTCGGGCTGCTGGTCCAACAACGAGCGGCCGGTGCGGTTCAAGGTGTGCACGCTCGGGCCCTCGCGGGGCTACTCGCGTCGTCTCCTGGCGATCGGCGACTCGCACAACCACCAGCTCGTCCCCGCCTACCGCGAGATCGCCGAGCGGCGCGGCTGGCGCATCGACGTCGCCAGCCGTGCCGGCTGCCACTGGAACGCCCGCGACCGCGTCGGGGCTCCTGCGACGACGGTGGAGCTGTGCCGGGAGTGGAAGTCACGGCTCTCGACGTATCTCTCCGAGGAGCAGGGGATCGACGCGTACCTCGTCATCCACTCCAGCCAGGTCTCGGTCGAGGCCGTCGGTGACGAGACGTCCGGAGAGGCGCTCAGCAACGGTCTCGCGGAGGCCTGGGCGAGCCGGCCGGACCCGTCGGTGCCGGTCATCGCGATCCGGGACAGCCCGATCTTCGAGGGCAGCACCACCCGGTTCGCACGTGTGGTCCAGCCGTGCATCGACTCGGCCGGGCTCGGGGCCGAGTCGGCCTGTGCGCGCGACCGGGACCGGGTCGTACGCGACGACGGCAGCGCCGGCGCGGTTCGGCTGACCCCGAACGCCCACCGCGTCGACCTCACCGACTACTTCTGCGAGCCCGACACCTGCTCCCCCGTCGTCGGGGACCTGCAGGTCTACCAGGACGGCTTCCACATCTCGCCGCTCTACGCCGCGACCCTCGCTCCCTATCTCGGCGACCGGATCGCGACGATCCTGCGCTGATCGTGGAGCTAGGCGACGGCCGGCTCGGGATCGGGCTCGTCCTCGCGCGGGAAGTGGGTCTGCTTGAAACGTACGGCCATCCGGGTCGAGGGCCCCATGGCAGCGGCAGCGACGACGACGATGGCGCCGATCACGATCCAGCCGGCGCCGCTGTAGAAGTCGGGGTGCCAGCCCATCGCGAGGAAGGTGAACAGGGCCGGCGCCCACGCGCCGCCGAGCTGGCGGCCGATGCCGGCGACACCCTCGTACTCACCCCGTCGGTCGGGGTCCATGAGCTCTGCCTGGAAAGCCCATGAGGCGGAGCCGATGGCGAGCTCGGCACCGGTCACGGCGACGTGGCCGAGCCAGACCAGGAAGATGGTGAGGAACCCGCGGGTGTCGTGGGTGACCAGCGTGATCGCGCAGGCGGCGACGAAGAACGCGCTGCTCCACCACACCCGGCGCAACGCGTCGCGGACGTCGCGGACACCCTTGGACGTGTAGGCCGGGAGGATGATGCACAGCACCGTGTTGGTCGCGAAGAGCCAGGCCAGCAGCCAGCGCGGGGAGTCGGTGTATTCGACCAGCCAGAGCGGGATCACGGTGTGCAGCAGCACCTGGTTGCTCCACAGCGTGCCGGTGAAGGTGGTCACCAGGAGCCAGCCGACGTTGCGCAGCGCACCGGGGCCGGGCAGCTTCTCGGTGACCTCGCCGGCCGCGCGGCGCTCGTCGTGAGGCGCCCTCGGCAGCCGGGTGATCCAGACGGAGTTGGCGATCCCGATGACCAGCGCGAAGAACGGCACGCCCCACTTGAGGACCGTGTCGGTGTCCAGCGCGAGCGCGATGCCGGCGATCAGGGCACCGATGGTGAAGCCGAGGTTGAGGCTGGAGTACATGAACGCCTGCGTCTCGACCCGCTCCTTGTCGGGCAGCACATCCAGGACGTACGCATTCCGGCCGGCGCCGCCCGCATTGTTGACCACCTCGAAGACGACGATGACGGCCAGGTAGGCCCAGAAGCCGTGGATGAACGGCATCGTCGCGAACATCAGCGCGCTGAGCAGCGCGCTGATCGCCCAGATCCGCTTCGGGCCGATGAAGTCGGCCAGCTGGCCCATCGGGTAGGCGGTGAGGAAGCTCGCAATCCCGGCGACCGTCAGACCGATGCCGATCTGCGCCGGGGTCAGACCGACGAAGGCGACCAGGTAGAACGCCGCCGCGGTGTTGAACGTCCCGTCCCCCGCCGCGAAGAGCAGCGACTGCGTCGCCAGACGCTTCGACAACGGCGTCGGCGGGATGAGGTTGTTGATGAATCCGGGCAGGGCAGGCACTGGCCAATTCCACCACCGAGAACGGGTGATTGCCGACTGGTTTTCGCCGAGGCTTCAGCCCCGTCGGCCGAGGTGGCAGCGGGTGCCGATTCGTCCGACGTACGTGACGCCTCGGCCGACGTAGGTGACGCCTCGGCTCAGGCTGGACGGCGCGCGGCGAGGGCCTCGACAGCGTCGCGGGCGGTGGCGGCGATGGCGAGGTCGACGTCGTTCTGGATCCGGGCGGTGCGGTCGGAGTCGGTGAGCACGGCGATCGCGACACGGCCGGCGGGGTGGGTGACCACGGCGATCTCGTGCCGCAGGGTGAGGAACCCGCCGGTCTTGCCGGCGAGCTGGATGTCGTCGGCGAGCAGGTCGGCGGCGATCCGGTGGGTGAAGACCTGCTTGCCCATCAGCCGGCGCACCAGCTCGGTCGCCTCGGGCTTGGCGACCTCGTCGCGCCAGACGCGCTCGAGCAGGCCGACGCAGGCGCGCGGCGTGCCGACCGTGGCGCGTTCGACGTCGAGCGAGTCGATCACGTGCCGACCGCCCGGCCGGCGACCCTCGACCGCGAGCTGGGTGGCGAGGGCGAAGTCGGGGCCGGCGACGCGGGTGGCGTAGTCGTACATCGGCTGCATCCGGTGCCGCACCCGCAGCCCCTCCACGCCCCACTCGGCGAGCTGCTCGTCGACCTCGCGCGGCGAGACCTTGTCGAAGAGCGCGTCGGCGGCGGCGTTGTCGCTCAGCCCCAGCATCATCAGCATCAGGTCGGCGACCGAGCAGGTCGCGTCGTGGGTGAACGCCGAGATGCCGTACGGCCCGTAGCTCCGCTCCGCCGCGGTCAGCGTCACCATCGCGCCCCCGTCGATCTCGCCACGGGCGATCCGGTCCGCCACGACCAGCGCCAGCGGGACCTTCGCGACCGACGCCAGCGGCATCGGCCGGTCGACGCCGACCCCGACTTCGTGGCCGGTGTCGATGTCGCGGGCGAGGAAGGCGATCCGGACCCGGAGCTCCTCGAAGCGCTCGGCGGTGGCCTCGGCGAGGTCGATCAGGCCCCGGTCGCTGCCGACGAGCGGACTCATTCGCGCCCGTCCTCGGGTGCACCGACGCACGCTCCGAGCAGCGCGAGCGCCTGCTCCCGCACCGGGCCGGCCGCCAGCGGTCCGGGCGGCGGCGGCTGCTCGACCAGCCGATGACCGCGCGGCACCGGGTCGACGAAGGGCGACCAGCTCAGTCCGTACGTCACCGCCTCATGCCGCGCACAGACCAGGCTCGCCCGGCCCGCCATCGTCTCGGCCACCGCGAGCTGGTGCGGGGCGCGACGCAGCATGGCCGGCCCGATACCGGCGCGATCCGCGAGCCGTCGCAGCCGGCCGGCGGGGTCGTCGAGGTCTCGCGGGAGAGCCAGCACCTGCGTACCTTCCCCGCCTCGGCGGGGGCGCAGCGAGCTCAGCGACACCGGCCCTCGGTCAGTCCCGGGAGCGGTAGCCGCGCCCAGCGGGGTGAGCCAGGTGGCCGCATCCGGGTCGCACGCCTCGACCGTCCAGGCGGCAGACTCCGGTGTCTCGTCGCTGTCGTTCGCGAGGCGTACGTCGACGCCTTCCGCCTCCAGCAGCGCGACCAACCGCGCGAGAGGAGCAGGATCGCCGCCGGACGGCACCGCGACCACGAAGCTCTCCCGGTCGGGCCGGCGGATGCTCCGCAGCAGATGGTCAGCCTGGTCGAGCAGGTGCCTGGCCCGCGGCAGCAGCGCGGTGCCGGCCGGGGTGAGGGCGATCTGGCGCCGGGTGCGGTCGAGCAGCTCCACCCCGAGCTCACGCTCGAGAGCACGCAGGCGACGGCTGAGGAGCGGCTGGTCGACGCCCAGCTCGACGGCGGCCGCGGAGACGCTCATCTCGTCCGCGACGGCGGCGAAGCCGCGCAGATGAAGCAGTAGGTCCACGCGTACAGGATGGCTGATCCGCCCCACCTCGTCCCATGTCGGCGATGCATACGTGCATGCCGGATCGTCCTTGGACGCCGTCGCCGCGGCGGCGTCACGATGCTCGACATGACCACACCGATCCTCAGCCGTCGCGCCGTCCTGGGCGGAGCCGCCACCGCGGCCGCCGTCGCCGCAACCGGAGTCGGCGGCTCCGTGGCGTACGCCACCGACAGCCCCTCGATCGCCGCGCTCGAGCAGAAGCACCAGCGTCACCTCGGCGTCTGGGCGAAGAACATGCGGACCGGACGCGTCATCGAGCACCGCGCCGAGGAGCGCTTCCCGATGCTGTCCACGTTCAAGACCCTGCTCGCGGCCTCGATCCTGCGCGACCACCCTGCGCGTACGCTCCGGCAGCGCCTGACCTGGGACGCCGCCGACGTCGTCGTCAACTCACCGGTCACCTCGCTGACGACCCGCAACGGCCTGACCGTCGCGCAGCTCGCCGAGGCGACGATGACGCGCTCCGACAACACCGCGGCCAACGAGCTGCTCCACCTCATCGGTGGGCCTGCCGGCATCACCACCTTCGCCCGCTCCCTCGGCGACAGCGTGACCCGGCTGGATCGCTGGGAGCCCGACCTCAACAGCGCGATCCCGGGCGACCCGCGCGACACCACCTCACCGCGTGCGATCGCGCAGACCTACACGCGGCTTGTCCTCGGCAACGCTCTCGACCGCGCGGACCGGGACCAGCTGATCACCTGGATGCTGGCCAACCAGTCGACCGTCACGAGGTTCGGCGCCGGGGTTCCCGTCGGCTGGCGGCTCGCCGACAAGACCGGCGGTGGTGACTACGCATCGCGCAACGACGTCGGTGTCACCTGGACCCCTGACGGCGCTCCGATCGTCATCGCCGCCCTCACCCGCTCCGACGACCCCGACGCCGAGCCGCTCGACACCCCGCTCCGGGACATCGCGGCCACTGTCTGCGCCGAGCTCGCCTGACCTGCCGAGGCGTCACCCGCGTCGGTCGAGTGGGCACCGAGGTGCCCTCTCGGCCGACGTGTGTGACCTCTCGGCCGACGTACCTGACGCCTCGGCGGGGTCAGGCTCCGTAGACCTTCTCCGGCTCCGGCGCCACAGCGAGGAGCTTGCGGAGCGCGGGGCCGACCTCGGTGGCTTCCCAGCGGGCGCCGGCGTCGGCGGAGGGACCGTGGGCCCAGCCGTTCTCGACGGTGATCCGGGGGCCGTCGATCTCGATGACCCGGCCGGTGACGTCGCGGGCCTCCTCGGAGGCGAGCCAGGCGACGACCGGTGAGTTGTCCTCGGGGAGCGCCATCGCGGAGGTGTCGAAGGCACCCTCGGTCATCCGGGTCTTGGCGACCGGTGCGATCGCGTTGACGGTGACTCCGTAGCGCACCATCTCGGCGGCGGCGACCAGGGTCAGCCCGGCGATCCCGGCCTTGGCCGCCGAGTAGGTGCCCTGCCCGATCGAGCCTTGCAGGCCCGCACCGGAGGAGGTGTTGATGACCCGGGCCTCCCGCTGACGCCCGGCCTTCGACTCGGCCCGCCAGTACGCACCCGCGTGCCGCAGCGTCGCGAAGTGTCCCTTCAGGTGCACCCGGATGACCGCGTCCCACTCCTCCTCGGAGGTGTTGACGAGCATCCGGTCGCGTACGAATCCGGCGTTGTTGACGAGGATGTCCAGGCCCCCGTACGTCTCGACGGCCTGTCGCACCATCGCCTCGGCCTGCGCGAAGTCGGCCACATCAGCGGCGTTGGCCACCGCCTGCCCACCTGCGGAGACGATCTCGTCGACCACCTGGGATGCGGGCGACTCACCGGTGCCTTCGCCCGCGAGCGAGACGCCGAAGTCGTTGACGACCACCTTCGCCCCGTGACGGGCGAGCTCGAGAGCGTGCGCCCGGCCGATGCCTCGCCCCGCTCCGGTGACGATCGCGATCCGGCCTTCGAGCAGTCGAGCCATGGTGGCGTCCCTTTCAGTCTTGCGTACAGAAACCAAGCAACTGCTAGGCTACCAAGCAATCGCTAGGTTAGGAACGGACCATGGGCATCTCCACCGAGATCACCGACGAGCAGATCGCCGTCGTCACGATGAACCACCCACCGGTGAACGCGCTGCCGGTGAAGGGCTGGTTCGAGGTCGCCGACGCCGTCACGGCCGCCGCCGACAACGGCGCCAGGGTCGTGATCCTGCGCGCCGAGGGCAAGGGCTTCAACGCCGGCGTCGACATCAAGGAGATGCAGCAGATCGAGGGGTTCGAGGGCATCCTCGGCGCCAACCGCGGCTGCTACGCGGCGTTCAAGGCGATCTACGAGTGCCCGGTCCCGGTCGTCGCCGCGGTCAACGGCTTCTGCCTCGGCGGAGGCGTCGGCCTGGTCGGCAACGCGGACACGATCGTGGCCAGCGACGACGCCTTCTTCGGCGTACCCGAGGTCGACCGCGGAGCCCTGGGAGCCGCCACCCACCTGAGCCGCCTGGTGCCGCAGCACATGCTGCGTACCCTCTACTTCACCGCCCAGACCATCACCGCCCAGCGCCTCCACGAGCTGGGCTCGGTGCACGCGGTCGTGCCGAGGGAGGACCTCGACGAGACCGCCCTGGACGTCGCGCGCCAGATCGCCGCCAAGGACCCGCAGGTCATCCGCGCGGCCAAGGCGGCCCTCAACGGCATCGACCCGATCGACGTGAACGCCTCCTACCGCTTCGAGCAGGGCTTCACCTACGAGCTCAACCTCGCCGGCGTGGCCGACGAGCGCCGCGACGCCTTCGTGAAGGACGGCCGATGAGCACCGCCCAGACCTTCCGCACCCGGCTCACCGAGCTGACCGGGGTCACCCACCCGATCGTCCAGACCGGGATGGGCTGGGTCGCCGGCCCGCGCCTGGTGAGCGCGACCGCCAACGCCGGCGCGCTCGGCATCCTGGCCTCGGCGACGATGACCCTCGACGAGCTCGAGAAGGCGATCGTCGAGGTCAAGAGCCGCACCGACAAGCCCTTCGGCGTCAACCTGCGAGCCGACGCCTCGGACGCTCCCGACCGCTGCCGCCTGCTGATCGACCTCGACGTCAAGGTCGCCAGCTTCGCACTGGCGCCCAAGCCCGAGCTCATCAGCACGCTCAAGGAGCACGACATCGTCGTGATGCCCTCGATCGGCGCGGCCAAGCACGCCAAGAAGGTGGCCGGCTGGGGCGCCGACATGGTGATGATCCAGGGCGGCGAAGGCGGCGGCCACACCGGCGCGGTCCCGACCACCCTGCTCCTCCCGAGCGTCCTCGACGCCGTCGACATCCCCGTCGTAGCCGCCGGCGGATTCTTCGACGGCCGCGGACTCGCCGCGGCGATGGCCTACGGCGCCGCCGGGATCGGCATGGGCACCCGCTTCCTGCTCACCGCCGACTCGGCCGTCCCCGAGGACGTCCGCCGGCGCTATCTGAGCTTCGGCCTCGACGGCACCGTCGTGACCACCAAGGCCGACGGCATGCCGCACCGCCTGCTCCGCACCGAGTTCATCGATACGCTCGAGAAGGAGGGGCTCACCGCGAAGCTGCTGCGCACGCTCAAGCGCACCCGGCAGTTCAAGGAGATGTCCGGCCTGCCCTGGCGGACGCTCATCAAGGACGGCCGGAACATGGTCCACGGCGGTGACCGCACCTGGGCCGAGGTCGTGCTCGCCGCCAACACCCCGATGCTGCTCCGTGCCGGCCTCGTCGAGGGCGACACGAACGCCGGGATGCTCTCCAGCGGCCAGGTCGTCGGCCTCCTCGACGACCTCCCCACCTGCGAGGAGCTGGTCGACCGCATCGTCGCCCAGGCCGCCGACCGCCTCAAACACCTGGACGCGACCCGCGCCTGAGCCTCAGGGTGGACCCATGGCCATCGAGGTTCGCCCGGCGACGGTGTTCGAGGACGTACGCGCTCTTGTCGGTCCCAAGCGCCCC
The DNA here is from genome assembly GCF_042801335.1 of Nocardioides sp. NPDC057577. Taxonomy (NCBI): domain Bacteria; kingdom Bacillati; phylum Actinomycetota; class Actinomycetes; order Propionibacteriales; family Nocardioidaceae; genus Nocardioides; species Nocardioides sp. NPDC057577. Next base: position 64,216 of record NZ_JBHVGB010000007.1, read on the forward strand.
GACGCCAGCGTGTGCTGGTGCCTGAGCTACCGGATCCCGTCGAAGCTCAACAACGAGCTGCACGGGCCGGCTCGCGGAGAGCACGTACGGTCCCTGCTCGAGCAGGGACCGCTCGGCGTGCTCGCCTACGACGGCGACGAGCCCGTCGGCTGGGCCGCCGTCGCGCCGCGCACCGACACGTCCTTCGCCCGCAACCGGAAGATCCCGCACGTCGACGACCTCCCGGTCTGGTCGCTGTGGTGCATTCGGGTCCGGCCGGGCCACCGCGGCACGGGCATCTCGCACACGCTCATCGAGGGTGCCGTCGACTTCGCGCGCGACCGCGGCGCCCCGGCCATCGAGGCCTACCCGCTCGACAACCAGGGCGCGAAGGTCGACCTGACCATGGCGTACGCCGGGATCCGCAAGAACTTCGAGGCCGCGGGCTTCGTCTGGGCCGCCGACACCACCTCGGTCCTCGCCGGCCACCCGCGCGTCCTGATGCGGCGTGCCTTGGGATGATGGCTCGATTGCCCGGGATCGGTACACTGACCTGCGTGAAGACCGAGACGAGCCGCGTACGCATCGCGCTCGTCGCACTTTTCACGCTGATGCTCCCGGCGCTGATGAGCGTCGATCCCGAGCAGGCGCTGCTCACCATCGCCGTCTCGACCGCGCTCGCGGCCGTCGCCGTCGGAGCGCTCCACAACGTCAGCGCGTTCGCCCTGGTCAGGGCACGTTCGACGGTCCCGCCGGACGCATCCGACGGACCTCACCATCTTGCTGCCCGGGTCACCGACCCGGTGTGTTCCCCGCGCCGTCCGCGCGCCCCTGAGCAGGTCTGACCGCTCGCCCACCAGCGAGCCCGTCAGACCTACCCACTCACCTCAGGAGCACACCCATGTCCGTTCTCGCCCCCTTGTCGCACGCCCTCGCGGCCGTCCTCGCCGGCGCCCACCACGTCCTGTCCTTCGCGGGCGACAACGCCAGCTGGCTGTTGGCCATCGCCGCTGTCGTCGTCCTGGTCAGGCTCGCCCTCCTGCCGTTGACGATCCGCGGCGTACGCACCGCCCACGCTTCCGCCCGCGCCCGTCCACAGATGCAGGCACTGACCAAGAAGTACGCCAAGAAGAACTCGTCCGGCAGCGCGAGCCAGGCCGACATGATGGCGATGATGGAGGAGCGTCGCAAGATCAACGAGGAGCACGGCGTACCCCGCTTCGCGATGCTCGCCGCCTTCGCCCAGCTGCCGATCTTCCTGGCGCTCTACCACCTGCTCTCCGACGTCAGCCGGAGCAACTCGGTCGGCGCGATGAGCGACTCGCTCGTCGCCTCGCTCGGGCAGGCCACCTTCCTGGGCGCGCCGCTGACCGGGCACGGCTACCTCTCCGGCGACACCACTCATCTGGTGATCACCCTCGGCCTCGCCGCCACCGCCGCCCTGGTCAGCTACCTCAGCCAGCGGCTGTGGGTCCTGCCCAACATGGTGCGTGCCGACATGCCCGAGTCGATGATCCGGATGCAGGAGCTGATGCCGGTCATCTCCGCCGGCGGCATGCTCCTGGCCGGCAGCAGCGTCCCGCTCGCCCTGCTGGTCTACTGGGTCATCAGCGGCCTGTGGACCGCCGGGCAGGCCGCCGTCATCCACCGCTGGTTCCCCACCCCCGGCTCCCCCGCGGCCGAGCGCCGCACGCTCAGGTTGCAGCCGGCCTGACCGTCCCCGCGGCGAGGTTGTGAAGCTGAGAGTGACCTATAGACCACTCTCAGCTTCACAACTCCGACCTCAGAGCCGCTCGATGATCGTGACGTTGGCCTGCCCGCCGCCCTCGCACATGGTCTGCAGGCCGTAGCGGCCGCCGGTGCGCTCGAGCTCGTTGAGGAGGGTGGTCATCAGCCGGGTGCCGGTGGCGCCGATGGGGTGGCCGAGGGCGATGCCGCCGCCGTTCACGTTCACCTTCGAATGCGGGATGTCGAGCTCCTTCATCCACGCCAGGACGACGGAGGCGAAGGCCTCGTTGCACTCGAAGAGGTCGATGTCGTCGACCGACAGGCCGGTCTTGGCCAGGGCGTGTCGGGTGGCCTCGATCGGCCCGGTGAGCATCCAGACCGGGTCGTCACCGCGCACGGAGAGGTGATGGATCCGGGCTCGTGGGGTCAGGCCGAAGGTGCGTACCGCCGCCGCGGAGGCGACCAGCAGCGCCGAGGAGGCGTCGCAGATCTGCGAGGCGACGGCCGCGGTGATCCGCCCACCGGGAGCGAGCGGCTCCAGCGAGGCCATCTTCTCCAGCGAGGTCTCGCGGGGACACTGGTCGACGGCGAAATCACCCACCGGCACGATCTCGCGGTCGAACCGTCCCTCGGCGATCGCGGTCTTGGCACGCTGGTGGGAGGCGAGCGCGTAGGCCTCCATGTCCTCGCGCGAGACGTCCCACTTCTCGGCGATCATCTCGGCCGAGCGGAACTGGGAGACCTCCTGGTCGCCGTAGCGCTTCACCCAGCCGGGCGACTCGGCGAACGGGGTCGTGAACCCGTATTCGGCACCCACCAGCATCGCCGCCGAGATCGGGATTGCCGACATGTTCTGCAGACCGCCCGCGACCACCAGGTCCTGGGTCCCGGACATGACGCCCTGCGCCGCGAAATGCACCGCCTGCTGCGAGGAGCCGCACTGCCGGTCGATGGTCACGCCGGGTACGTGGTCGGGCAGTCCGGCGACCAGCCACGCGGTCCGCGCGACATCGCCGGCCTGGCCGCCGATGGTGTCGCAGCAGCCCATGATCACGTCGTCGACGGCCCCCGGGTCGATCCCGGTGCGGTCGACGAGCGCGGCCAGCGAGTGGGCGCCGAGATCGGCGGGGTGGATGCCGGCGAGCGCACCTCCGCGCTTGCCCACGGGCGTACGAACCGCATCGACGATGAATGCCTCAGACAATGTTCTGACTCCTTGACCCACGTCGGTCGAGCCGACGTCGTGAGGTACGAGCGACGTCGTGTCGAGACCAACACGGTCCCTTCGGCGCTCGATGGGACTGTGTTGGTCTCGACACGCTCGGCCGCAGGCGGCCTCCCGGCTCGACCAGCGGGGTGCTACTACGCATGCTGACTCGAGACGGAGACGACCTCGCCGGTCATGTAGGACGAGTAGTCGCTGGCCAGGAAGACCATGACGTTGGCGACCTCCCACGGCTCGGCGGCGCGGCCGAAGGCCTCGCGGCCCTTGAGCTCGACGAGCAGCTCGGGCGAGGTGACCTTCTCCAGGAACGGGTGCATGGCGAGCGACGGCGAGACCGCGTTGACGCGGATCCCGTGCGGAGCGAGGTCGGCGGCGGCGGAGCGGGTCAGTGCCATCACCCCGGCCTTGGCCGCGGCGTAGTGCGCCTGCCCCTCCTGCGCCCGCCAGCCGATCACCGAGGCGTTGTTGACGATCACGCCGCGCTTCCCGGCGGCCACGAACCGCTGTCCGACGGCCCGGATGCACCGGAACGTCCCGGTCAGGGTGATGTCGAGGACCTTCCCCCACTGGTCGTCGGTCATCTCCAGCACCGACGCGGTCCCGCCGAGCCCGGCGTTGTTGATCATCACGTCGACACCACCGAAAGGCTCGGCCGCGTCGAGCAGCGCCTGGACCTGGTCGTCCTGGGTGACGTCGCAGGTCACCGCCGTGATCCGGTCCTCCCCGAACTCCTCGGCCAGGGCATCGCGCGACTCCTTGAGCCGCCGCTCGTGGGTGTCTGACATGACGACCGCCTTGGCGCCCTCCTCGAGCACCTTGCGCACCACCGCCGCCCCGATGCCGGCACCGGCGGCAGCGGTCACGACGACGACCCGCCCCTCCAGGAGCGAGTGGCCGGGGACGTACGCGGGGGTTGGCTGTTCCGGCTTCATGCACGGGCCTCTCTGGGCAGGCCGAGCACACGCTCGGCGATGATGTTGCGTTGGATCTCGTCCGAGCCGCCGTAGATCGTGTCGGCGCGGGAGAAGAGGTAGAGGGACTGCAGCCGGTCGAGGGCGTAGTCCTCGCCGGTGGTCAGTCCGGCGAGCCCGACGACGTCCATCGCCAGCTCGCCGAGGTCGCGGTGCCACCGCGCCCACAGCAGCTTGGAGACGCTCGCCTCGGGGCCAGAGGAACCGGAGTCGTACGCCGAGAGGGTCCGCAGCGCGTGCAGCCGGAGCACCTCCAGCCCGACCTGGGCCTGAGCGAGCCGGGCAGCGATGCCGGGGTCGTCGATGGCGCCGTTGGCCCGGGCTGCCTCCTCGACCGTCTCCAGCTCGCGCGCGAATCCGACCTGCTGGCCGATCGTGGAGACGCCGCGCTCGAACCCGAGGGTCGCCATCGCGACCTTCCAGCCGTCTCCCGGCTTGCCGACCACCAGGTCCGCGGCGGTGACGGCGCCGTCGAAGAAGACCTCGTTGAACTCGGAGGTGCCGGTGAGCTGCTCGATCGGGCGGACGTCGACACCGGGCTGCGCCATCGGGACCAGCAGGTAGGACAGCCCGTGATGCCGAGTCGAGCCCGGCTCGGTGCGACAGACGACGAAGCACCAGTCAGACAGGTGCGCGTTCGACGTCCAGACCTTCTGACCGTCGACCACCCACTGGTCACCGTCCAGCGTTGCCCGGGTCCGGACGCCGGCCAGGTCGGAGCCGGCACCGGGCTCGGAGTAGCCCTGACACCACAGCTCCTCGGCGGCCACGATCTTGGGCAGGAACCGATCCCGCTGAGCGGGAGTGCCGTGCGCGATCAGGGTGGGCCCGAGCAGCTCCTCACCGAGGTGGTTCACGCGGACCGGGGCATCGGCCCGGGCGTACTCCTCGTGGAAGATCACCTGCTGGAACAGTGGCAGGCCGCGCCCGCCGTGCTCCTCGGGCCAGCCCAGGCAGGTCCAGCCGTGCTCGGCCAGGTAGCGGTTCCACGCCAGCCGGCCCTCGTACGACTCGTGGTCGCGGCCGTTCCCGCCGGTGCCACGCAGCGCGGCCCACTCGCCGACCAGATGGTCGGCCAGCCACTCGCGCACCTCGGCACGGAACGTCTCGTCCTCGGCGGAGTAGGTCAGGTCCATGCCGGACAACCTACCAAACCAAGCACTTGTTTGGTAGCGTCTGCGGCATGACCGCCACTCCAACCGAGACCAGTGTCGTGACGTACGAGACCCACGGGCCCGTCGCGGTGGTGCGGCTGAACCGCCCCGAATACCGCAACGCTCAGAACTCGAAGGTGACCTACGCGCTCGACGAGGCGTTCACGCGAGCGACCAACGACGACGAGATCAAGGTGATCGTCCTCGGCGGCAACGGCAAGCACTTCTGCGCCGGCCACGACATCGGCACCCCGGGCCGCGACATCGACGAGAGCTTCGAGCGCAAGGCCGTGATGTGGTGGGACCACGTCGGCAAGGAGGGCGTCGACTCCCGCTTCGCGCGCGAGTCCGAGGTCTACCTGGGCATGTGCCGCCGCTGGCGTGAGCTGCCGAAGCCGACGATCGCGATGGTGCAGGGCGCCTGCATCGCCGGCGGCCTGATGCTGGCCTGGTCCTGCGACTTCATCGTCGCCTCCGACGACGCCTTCTTCTCCGATCCGGTGGTCAAGATGGGCATCCCCGGGGTCGAGTACTTCGCACACCCGTGGGTCACCAACCCGCGCGCCGCCAAGGAGATGCTCTTCACCGGTGGCCGCTTCTCGGCCTCGCAGGCGGAGCGTTGGGGCATGGTCAACCACGTCGTCCCCCGCGACGATCTCGAGACCGAGACCCTCGAGCTCGCGGGGCGGATCGCCGAGATGCCTCGCCTGGGGCTGGCGCTGGCCAAGAAGGCGGTCAACCAGGCCGAGGACCTGATGGGCATGCGCGCCGGGATGGACTCGGTCTTCGGTCTCCACCACGCCGCGCACGCGCACAACGCCGAGGTCGGCAAGGACTCGCTCGCGGGGATGGACGCGAAGGCGATGAAGCAGTGACTTTCGAACAGGGGACTCTGGAGTTCACCGAGGCCGAGGAGGCCTTCCGGCTCGAGGCCCGCGAGTGGCTCGCCGCCCACAACCCCGGCCGGCTGCCGTCGATGGACACCGCCGAGGGCGCCGCGGCGCACCGGGAGTGGGAGCGGACGCTGGCGTCGGGGCGCTGGTCGGTGGTCACCTGGCCCGAGACCTACGGCGGCCGGGACGCGTCACTGACCGAGTGGGTCATCTTCGAGGAGGAGTACTACCTCGCCGGCGCCCCCACCAGGATCAGCCAGAACGGCATCTCGCTGCTCGCCCCGATCATCTTCGGCCACGGCACCGAGGCACAGAAGGAGCGCTACCTGCGCGACATGACCGACGGTTCCCTGGTCTGGGCGCAGGCGTGGTCCGAGCCCGAGGCGGGGTCCGATCTGGCGTCCTTGCGGGCCTCCGCGACCCGGGTCGAGGGCGGCTGGAAGCTCAACGGCCAGAAGACCTGGAGCAGCCGGGCGCCGTTCGCCGACCGTGGCTTCGGGCTCTTCCGCTCGGATCCCTCCGCGGAGCGGCATCGCGGCCTGACGTACTTCCTCTTCCCGCTCGACGCCGACGGCGTCACGGTCCGCCCGATCGACCAGCTCGACGGTACGCCGGGGTTCGCCGAGATCTTCTTCGACGACGTCTTCGTGGCCGACGAGGACGTGCTCGGTGGGGTCGGCGACGGCTGGAAGGTCGCGATGTCGACCGCGGGCAACGAGCGAGGCCTCTCGCTGCGCTCGCCGGGTCGGTTCTGCGCCGCGGCCGACCGGCTGCTGGACCTGTGGGCGTCGGACCCGCAGCCCCACCTGCGCGACCAGGTCGTCGACGCCTGGATCGGCGCCGAGGCCTACCGCCTCTACACCTGGGGCACGGTCACCCACGTCGAGGCCGGTGGCTCCGTCGGCGCCGAGGGCTCGATCAACAAGCTGTGGTGGTCCGACCTCGACCTCTCCCTGCACGAGACCGCGCTCTCGCTGCTCGGCGCGGACGCGGAGCTCTCCGGCCCATGGGTCGACGACTACCTCTTCTCCCTGTCCGGCCCCATCTACGCCGGCACCAACCAGATCCAGCGCAACATCGTCGCCGAGCGCGTGCTCGGCCTCCCCCGGCTCGGCTAGCGAACTGTTGCTCAGACGAGGGGCATACGTAAAGCAATCTCCCCTCGCACACCGGTCGGGGTATGGCACCATCCGTGCTGCACCCGGACCTACCGGGCTCGGGCACACACTCGGAGCAACGCCTTCATGAGAATCACCCCCACGCGCCTTCTCGGCGTGCTTGCGGGCTTGGCCCTGGTGGCCGGCACAGCCGGTTCCACGCCGGCGGCAACCTGGCAGATAGGCACCAACCAGCAAACCGCGAAGTCGCTAGACACGACGGTCACGGTGTCGGCCAGGATTCCGTCGACAGTCACCCTCAGCAATGCGACGTCGACCACCGTCCCGGTGGACCTGACGTGGTCGACGACGGCCGATCAGCTCGAGTTCACCAGCAACCTGGTAGAACTGCGGATTGCCCAGACCGACGGCAACGGACCGGGGGCCACCTCCGAACAGGTCTCCGCACCCACTGGTGCCGGTACGACGCGAATCAACGTACCCATGATGCCCAACCGTGGCCCCGCCCCGACGCTCACCGGGAAGTACGAGGTGTTCCTGGAAGCCGCCCGAGTGAGGGCGCACTTCGACGACGGCTCGGCGGCGTACGACGATTTCACCTTCGGCAACGTCAAGCTCGGGTCCTTCAGCGTGAAGACCAAGACCCAGGTCAAACTCTCGACGGCCGGCACGACCAAGTCCATCTGGTTCTCCGGGGCTCTCGAGACCCCCGGCGCGTACGGCTACACCCAGGCCGTTCCCGGCGAGGTGCTTCGGATCTACTTCGACCCCGCAGGCACCAGATCCAAGGCGTTGCAGCGCAGCATCTACCTGTCGGCAAACGGAACCTTCGATGTCGTCGTTCCCAAGAAGGGCAAGGGGACTTGGTCGTTCGCCTTCGCCGGATCCACGAACTGGGCCGCGTCCTCCGCGAGCAAGGCGGTGACAAGTTGAGAACGCTCCGTCTCCTCAGCGGTCTCGTCGTACTCGCACTCGCCGCAGGTGTGGGCCTCGTCTCGATATCCCAGGATCGTGCCAAGGCAACCCCTGTCGTCAATGAGGTCACTCGTGAGTTCACGGACGGCGACGCTGTCGTGACCGCAAGGATCCGCGTCCAGGACGCGACCGCCAACGCTCGCGGGTGGTGGAACGCTACGGAGGAGAACGTCGTTGTCGACGTGCATTACGAGCACAACGGCTCCGCCATCCGGTTTGTGAACGAGGCAGGCAAGTGGCCGACGATCTCCATCGCCCGAGCGGACGGGGCGTCGACACTCGCGAACTGGAGCCTTGTCCCTGTCAACAACAGCCGCACACGTGCCCGCGGCGTGCTCTACAACACCGATGGCCGGTTCTCCCTCACCTTGAACCAGCACGTCGTCATCACCAAGGACGGGCAGGAGCACGAGATCCTTCTCGACGCACCTCAGGCGGTCGAGTTCGGGCTCAAGCGTGACGTACGCATGGAGATGAATGTCGCTCCGCGAATCGCTCCGGCAGGAAAGACCGTGAAGGTCTTCGGCTCGATCACGGCAACCGATGATGGAACCAGCTACGCGCCCGCGGCCGGCCGCGCTGTTGACATCTACCTCGACCCCACAGGCTCCGAGGCGAAACGCAAGATCGCGACGGTGACATCGTCGTCCACAGGCGGATTCTCCACGAGCTTCGTGGCGAGGTCGAGCGGTGTCATCAGCGCCGAGTACGCGGGTTCGGCGACAGACGTCGCGGCCACCTTGGCCGAGGACATCCGAGTGCACACGGGCACGGGCTATCGGGAGAAGACCGTCGCGATCAAGGTCGGAGACGGCAGTGTCAAGGCCCGTGTCTTCACGCCGAGCAGCGTCACCGTAGGCACCAAGCCGGTAGCCCTGCCCATCGATGTCGAATACATCGGCGGCTGGAACTGGGAGCAGCTGTCCGGCACGGTCGAGATGTCCTTCTCACCGCTCAAGGTGGGCTTCGGTGACAGGTTCGGCCCGAACCTCATCCACACCATCGACAAGTACACCGCCCGGGGAACGATCTGGATCGACGGCATGGCTCCGCCGGGGACTTATGCGATCAGGCTCAACGGCACTTCGGTCGGCTCCATCACGGTGAGGAAGGTGACGGCGACCAGCATTCGCGCGACTCCCCCAGCTTCGACCACGAGCGTCCGGCACCAGATCGGCGGCACGGTCAAAGCGGTCAACCTCGCCTCAGCCACCCGGGCGCCCGCCTGGCGGCCGGTCGCCGGCCTGGGCGTGAGGCTCTACTTCGATCCGGCCGGAACGACAGGACCGCAATACCGAGCGACCGTGAAGACGAACACGTCGGGCGCCTACTCCTACTCAGTCGCCGTCACCACGCCTGGCCGTTGGATCGCCCGCTATCCCGGGTCGGCCTCCTACGCCCCGTCCGAGGCGCTGGTGACCACCAGGCAGGCGACCTTGGCGAGGATCAACGCGTCCACCAAGACGCCCGTACGCGGTACACGCGTCACGTTCACCGGCGACCTGAAGGCCGTCAAGAAGACCTCGGCAGGCACTCGCTGGCGGCCTCTTGCAAGGACAACGGTGAAGGTCTACTTCGACCCCGCGGGCTCAGCCGGCCCCGTGCTGAAGCGCACGCTCTCCACCACCTCGACCGGGACGTACCGCACCTCGATCCAGGTGCGGGCCAAGGGGTACTGGATCGTCAAGTACGCCGGAACGACGAGGTACGCGCCAGCTTCACGCCGCGTTCTCGTCGATCCTCGCTGACGATGCCGTCGGAGCGCCGCCTGCAACCCCCCCCGCGGCCCGCCCACCCAATTCTGGCAAAAACACAACGCCCA